>QWOO01000097.1 GCA_003669615.1 Planctomycetota bacterium | reverse complement strand
CACGCGACCACTGCATCAGAGTGATCCGTTCTTCGTCCGTCAGAATTATGGTTTTCGCAATCCGCATCGTCGCATCCTCCCTCGTTGAGAAGGAAGACGCCAGCCGTTGATAATAAGTTCCCGTATTTACGCGACATTACACTAGCGCCTCAGGCTCATGTTGGGGATAGATCAGCCCCACAGCTTTGAAATCTTTTTGCGGATTTCAGAAGTGTCGCCCTGAATCAAACTGCTCTGCCCTGCCCCGCCAAATCCGGCACCGTACGTCTGGCCATGGGACTGGCACTCGAACAGTGCCTGGATCTGCGTCGGCAGAAAGCGAGTCATCTTGCTGAGCGAATGCTGGTCGCTCTTCCGGCGGTTGTGGAAGTAGTATCGCTCAGGCCGCACAATGCTGAGATGGTTCTTTGCCCGAGTCATCGCGACGTAAAACAAACGACGTTCCTCTTCAATCTCTTCGGGGCTGCCCGTGGCCATGTCCGACGGAATGTTCCCGTCCGCCGCATGGATCACATAGACCGAATCCCACTCCAGACCTTTGGCCGAGTGAATCGTGCTGAGCGTCAAATAATCTTCATCCAGAAACGGATCGGCCGGCAGTTCCTGAGTGGAACTCGGCGGATCCAATGTCATCTCCGACAGGAATTCTGTCCGGCTCTGATACCGAGCGGCAATGGCTTCCAACTGAATCAGATCGTTCTGACGAGCCTTGACGTTGTCGTACCTGGTTTCCAGAAGCGGCGAATAAAACAACCGCGCCGCGTGGATGTCGGTCGCGACTCCGGCATCCGACTCCGCTCGCAGTTCCATTTCCTGCAGCAATCGAATCAGCTTCGGCCAGTCGTCTTTCAATGCGGACGGAGGAGTCCATGACGCCCAGGTCTCAAAATGGCCGCCACCGTCTCTCAAATTGTCCAGCAATGAAGCGGCTTTGACATGGCCAATACCGGGCATCAACACGAGCACGCGAAAGCCAGCGACGGAATCGAGCGGGTTTTCTGCCAATCGAAGAAATGACATCAGATCGCGAACATGAGCCGTCTCAAGAAATCGCAGGCCGCCGTATTTCACGAACGGCACATTGCGACGGCCGAGCTCGGCTTCCATGCTCATGCTGTGATGCGATGCTCGAAACAAAACGGCCTGCTGCTTCAACGAGACTCCTTTTTCTCGCCGATCCAGAATCTGATCGATAACGTAGGTCGTCTGTGCGTCTTCATCGCTGCATGTCACAAGCACCGGCAGGCTGCCATCGCCGCGAGACGACCAAAGTTCCTTGGAATGCCGCTCTTCCGCTTCACCGATGACTCGATTGGTGGCGTCCAGAATCTTCTGAGTCGTGCGATAGTTTTGCTCAAGCGGAATCAGCACCGTGCCTGGGTACTCATTGGGGAAGTCCAGAATATTTCTCACCGTTGCCGCGCGGAACGAGTAGATCGACTGAGCGTCATCGCCGACAGCTGTCAGTCCTTTTCCGTCAGGGCAGATGTTCTTCAGGATCTGAGCCTGCAGGATGTTTGTGTCCTGATACTCGTCAACCATGATCTTCTGAAACTGCTGCCGCAGCATTTGCCCGCCGTCGGGGTTTTCAGCAAGTGCGTTCCAGAAGAGCAGCAGGTCGTCAAAATCGAGGACTCGCTGTTGTTCTTTGGTGGTCGTGTAACCGTTGAAGAGTTCGCCCAGTCGTTCCTGATGTTCCAGACACCACGGGAAGTACTTCTTGAGAATGATGTCCAGCGGCTTTTAAGTGTTGACGCAGCGACTGTAGATGTCGAGGCACGTTCCCTTCAGAGGAAACCGTTTGTCCGACTTCGGGAGATTTAACTTTGATCGTTCGACGTTCATCAGATCTTCAGAGTCGCTGCGATCCAGAATCGTGAAGTCCGGATACAGTCCGATCAGATTTCCATACCGGCGCAGGACGTTTGTCGCGACCGAGTGAAACGTGCCACCCGCGATTCGGCGGATCGACGACCTTGAGCACACCGCCGGATTCTTGACCGTCGATGGATCCAGTTGCACCAGAATATGTTCGACACGCCGCAGCATCTCCGCAGCCGCTCGGCGAGTAAACGTCAGCAGCAGCAACCGTGACGGATCTGTGCCCGAGACAATCTGCCACGCGACTCGATTGGCCAGCGTTGTCGTCTTCCCTGTGCCCGCTCCGGCGATGATCAACAACGGTTCGTCACCATGCATCACCGCCGCAAGCTGCTGCGGATTGAGCGATTGCAGGAATTCAGGGATATCAGAGGTCACGGGAGCGGACATGGTTCATGGTCAATCGAAGCAATGGGTCGCAGCTGCAAGAAGGATACGCTGACCGTCTGCCGCGGACAATTCAGTCCCCCCTGCCCTCTACCCCTCGTTCCGAGGCTCCAGCCTCGGAACGCACTGTCTGCAAGGCTCCAGCCTTGCGTCTGTGGAGGCAGGAGCCTCCTGGCAGTGTGTTCCAGGGCAGGAGCCCTGGAACAAGGAGGGAGTCTTACGACAATTTACGTTCGCGAATCCAGTCGGTGTGGAATTTTTCGCCGCGAGGTTTGTCGGTGCGTTCGTAGGTATGAGCACCGAAGTAGTCGCGTTGAGCCTGCAGCAGGTTGGCTGGCAAACGGCCGCGGCGGTAACCGTCGTAGTAAGTCAGAGCCGAGCTGAAGCCAGGGACTGGCAGGCCCAGCTGGAAGGCCGTCGAGACGACTCGACGCCATGATGGCTGAGCCTTGTTGATGGCGGTCTTGAAGAATTCATCCAGCAGCAGGTTTTCGAGATTTGGATTCTTGTCGAACGCCTTCTTGATGTCTTCCAGGAACACCGAACGAATGATGCAGCCGCCACGCCACAGGTAAGCGATCGGTCCGTTCTGAAGCTTCCAGCCGAACTCTTTCGCGGCGGCGTCGAGCTGAACATAACCCTGAGCGTAGCTGCAAAGCTTGGAAGCGTACAGAGCCCATTTCACGTCGTCGATAAACTGCTTCTGGTCGCCGGTGAACTTGACTTCCGGACCTGCAAGAACAGCTTCCGCGCGAACTCGAGCGTCCTTCTGAGCGGACAGGCAGCGAGCGAATACGGCTTCTGTGATCAGAGTCGTGGGAACACCCAGATCCAGAGCATGCTGGCTCATCCACTTGCCCGTGCCCTTTTGACCGGCGGTATCCAGGATCAGGTCGACCAGGTCCTTGCCCGTTTCTTTGTCCTTCACGGTGAAGATGTCACGAGTGATCTCGATCAGATAGCTTTCGAGTTCGCTTTCGTTCCATTCCTTGAAGACCTGATACAGTTCTTCGTTGGTCAGGCCGACGCCGTATTTCAGGATGTAGTAGGCTTCGCAGATCAACTGCATGTCACCGTACTCGATCCCATTGTGGACCATCTTCACATAGTGCCCTGCCCCGGCTTCGCCAACCCATTCGCAGCATGGAATGTCATTGTTTGGGCCGACTTTGGCGCTGATCTTCTGGAAGATGTCTTTGACGAACGGCCAGGCTTCCGGATGTCCGCCCGGCATGATGCTTGGACCTTTCAACGCACCTTCTTCGCCACCGGAAACGCCGGTGCCGATGAAGCGAAATCCTTCGTCCGCTAGTTGCTTGCTGCGGCGGTTCGTGTCAACGTAGTCTGCATTTCCGCCGTCGATGATAATGTCACCCTTGGCCAGCAGCGGCTTCAACTGATCGATGACTGCGTCGACCGGTTGTCCGGCCTTCACCATAATCATCACGCGGCGGGGTGACGCGAGGCTGTTGACGAAGGCTTCAAGCGTATCGTAGCCCTTGATACGGTTTTGAGTTCCCGCTTCGACAACTCCCGGCGGACGGCTGCCGAGCCCACTGACGAACTCATGAGTCGTCTCTGTGGTGCGGTTGTAGACGCCCACTGAGAATCCCTTGTTGGCCATATTCATGACCAGGTTCTGTCCCATAACCGCCAGGCCGATCAGGCCGATATCGTGCTTTGACATAATCTCAGTTCATTTCAATGAGAAGAATTCAGGAACCGCAAAGGCGCGAATGACGCCAAGCATTTCGGAACAACGGTCTATTGCCTTGGCGCCCTTGGCGCCTTGGCGGTTCAATTTGCACTATCGCTGTACTCGTGCTGATCCGCCGGACGCAACAGCTTCCACCTGGCTGATCGTGGCCATCGTGGTATCGCCAGGGAAAGTTGTCAGCAGTGCTCCGTGAGCCCATCCGAGGTCCAGCGACGTCTGGGCGTCTTTGCCGTTCAGCAGCCCGTAGAACAGACCGGACGCGAATCCGTCACCGCCACCGATGCGATCGATGACATCCAGTTCGATGGTCTTGGCCTGATACGTCTTGCCTTCCAGCCAAAGAACCGCGCTCCAGGAGTGACGGTTGGTGGAATGAACTTCTCGCAGCGTTGTGGCAACAGCTTTCACGTTCGGAAGTTTCTGAGCCACTTCTTCCATCATGCCAAAGAAGGCGCCCGGGTCGAGCTTGCCGTGTGCTTCCACGTCCTGACCTTTCAGACCCAGACCCTTCTGAAGGTCTTCTTCGTTGCCAACCAGCACGTCGACGTGTTCGACGATTCTGTTCAAAGTTTCCTGAGCCTTATCCAGACCACCACTGATCTGCCACAGCTTGGCTCGATAGTTGAGGTCGAATGAAGTCACAGCGCCGGCGGCCTTGGCTGCCTTCATGCCTTCGATGATCACTTCAGGTGTTGTTGGTGACAGAGCCGCGAAGATCCCGCCGCTATGGAACCAGCGAACTCCGCCCGCGAAGATCTCGCTCCAGTTAAAGTCTCCAGCCTTCAGCATACCGGCCGCTTCGTTGCTGCGGTTGTAGAAAACGCTCGGACCGCGAACGCCGTGACCCTGGTCACTGTAAACCGTTGCCATGTTTGGTCCGCGAACGCCGTCGTGCTTAAACATTTTGTAGAACGGCTTGACGCCCATCGCGCGGACGCGTTCGTGGATCAGGTCGCCGATCGGATAGTCAACCATGGCAGAGGCAAGGCCGGTCTTCATCTGGAAACAGTCGGCGAGGTTTGCCGCGCAGTTGAATTCTCCGCCGCTCACGTGCACGTTGAAATTGGTCGCTTTGCGGAATGGAATAATGCCTGGGTCGAGCCGATGAATCAGGGCTCCAAGGGAAACAAAATCCAGAGCGCCAGACTTGGGAACGTTGAGCATTGAACAAATCCTTTGGGACCCCTGCAGCGAGCGGCCGCAGGCTTGATGAAAAGATGGGGGATTATCGGCTTTTTGGCCTGTTTGACTTGAACAGGCTGCTGGACCGGAGTTTTCGCCGGATTTGGCCACTATCGTAGGGGGTTCCCGGGCGGAATTCAAAACAAGTTCTTTTTGAGACCGAACCATTCCCATTCGAGCCACACAAGGGCCATGTCGACGGAGGCCAGACAATTTTAGAATGCCGTGCCCGGGAGATCTCAGGACAGATTGAGCGACGCAGGCTGATGTGTGCTCAGATCATCGCGGTTTGCCTGGTTGCCTACACTTCTGCGGTACTCAACTACGGCTGTGACTTAAAGGACTCGATGATGCGGCGAAATCTCCTCATACTTTGTGCTCTGGTCTGGGGGGCTGGACCGGTCGCCGCGGTGCCTCAAACGTTGGACGCAAAGTTGCCCCCTGCGCCGGAACCGACTGTGCATCCGCTGATTTCCCGAATCGCGTTTGGATCCTGCCAGACTCAGGATGAGCCGCTGCCGATTCTGCGGACGGTGCTGGAATGGGAACCCGAGCTGTTCATCTATCTGGGCGACAACATTTATGGTGACACCAACGACATGGCGGTGCTCGAAGCGAAGTACGCAAAGTTGGGCGCGAAGAAAGAATTCAAGGCGCTGCGAGCCAGCGTCCCCACAATCGCCACTTGGGATGATCACGACTATGGAGCCAACGACGCCGGGAAAGACTCTCCGTTTCGAAAAGAGTCCAAAGACATTTTCCTGAAGTTCTGGAACGAACCAAATCCAAGTCTTCGCAGGGATCACGACGGGATCTAAACGAGCTATCGATTTGAAGATAAGTCCGTCGGGAAGGCACTGCAGATCATCCTGCTGGACACTCGGACGTTTCGAGATCTGCCGCTGGAGCTGCCGTTGACGTCATGGAGGAACGACTATGTGCCCGATCCGGATCCCACGAAAACGATTCTTGGCGAGTTTCAGTGGAAGTGGCTGGAAGAGCGATTGCAGGAACCGGCCGATCTGCGGATCATCGGCAGCCGTATCCAGTTTTCTCATGAGTACAACGGCTGGGAATCATGGACCAACTTTCCTCGCGAACTGCTAAAGATGGTCGATCTGATCAAGTCGACAAAGGCCAACGGCGTCGTCTTCATCAGCGGAGACGTGCACTGGGGCGAACTGTCTGTGCTGCGTCCGCAGGATTGCTATCCGATCTATGATCTCACGGCGAGCGGACTCAATCGCGACTATGAGAATGTCGAACCTAACCGCAATCGCGTCGGCGAGCCCTGTTCAGACTTTCACTTCGGAATGCTCGATATCAACTGGTCTGGAAACCCGTCCGTTACCTTCCGAATCCACGACATGACTGGCCGATCTCGCGTGCGGAAGTCGGTGAAATTGAGTGAGTTGAAGCTCTGAGTCGTTACAATGCATCGGTTGACATGGAATGATTTTATGAACGGGTGAGGTCTGCTTGCTTTAAGACTGTCTGGTCCTCTCCGTTCCTGCCTGGAGAAATCTCAATGCGAGAATATGAAGTCCTGTACGAGACAATCGAAGACGGATGGATCATGGCAACGGTGCCTGACCTGCCTGGCGCTGTGACTCAGGGTGAGAACATGGACGATGCAAGGTCAAACATTCGTGAAGTGATCGAACTGCTGTTGGCGAGCTATCGCGAACACGCTTTTTAGCGCGCATCTCCCGGGTTCGCGCGAGAAATCGTGACGATTGACGGCAACGGCAGTCGGACTTGATGATGAGGCATGCGAAAGAAGTTATCTTCGATGGTGATGCAGCTTTGGAATGATCGATACCATCGCCTTGAAATGGGCTACCTTAAACTGGTGCGGAGCGAATGAAGAAAAAGCGATCTCTTATGATGCGTCTGCTGATTTGGTCTGGAGCGGGATTGACTATCGTCGCGGCCGTCGCCGCCGCATTTTATTGGTACTGGTTTCAGGCTCCGTCCCAGCTGACGGCCGACATCCAATATAGCACGCGAGACAACAAACCGTTGATGCTGGACGTTTTTCAGCCTCCGAAACCAAACGGTGCCGGTGTGGTTTTCATGGTCAGCGGAGGCTGGAAGTCGGGGTCGGGATCGGTGAAGCCGTTTATGTTGGCGCCGTTTCTTCGGCGAGGCTACACCGTGTTCGCCGTGCGACACATTTCACAACCGGAATGCACCATCGGTGACCTCACTGCTGACGTCATTCGTTCGGTTCGATTCGTGCGGTTGCATGCAAAGGAATACGGAGTCGACTCAAACCGCCTAGGCGTCATCGGCGGCAGCTCCGGCGGACATTTGTCGCTGATGATTGGAACAACAGGGGGCCCCGGCGATCCGAACTCCACCGACGAAGTGGAACGTGAATCCAGTGCGGTTCAATGCGTGGCGTGTTTTTATCCGCCGACTGACTTGCTGAATCTTAAGGGCTCAACGGAATTCGTTGGCGAAGACGAACCGCCGAAAAGTTTCAAGAAGGGATTTGGCCCGCTTGCAGAATCGAAAGACACCTGGAAAGTGCTCGGAAGAGAACTCAGCCCGATCTACCACATCACGCCGCAGATGCCGCCGACCTTCATCGTCCACGGCGAGGCGGACACACTTGTTCCGATCGATCAGTCGGAGCGATTCATTGCGGAAGCAAAAGCTCAGGGATGTACGGTGAAGTTCGAAACGCGGCCAGAAAAAGGCCACGGCTGGCCGACGATGGTTTTCGATATCATCAAGTTCGCCGACTGGTTCGATCAGCATCTGGGTGCCAAATAGAAAAGCCTGCGGCAGTGGCTACAGGCTGGAGGATTCTCAACGCTGTAGTGGAGGCGGGAGCCTCCGGGCAGTGTGTTCCAGGGCTGGAGCCCTGGAACAAGTGGGGGTATTCAATGTTAGCGGTGAATAGACTCACTTGGCTTTGAGGCGACCTGAGTTATTGTCAGGCTGATCTCTGCGTTGCTGACACCACTGCCTGGGACGACCATTCGCAGGACCGTGTGATCGGGCGAACAGTAGTGCTCGGGGACTGGCTGGCGAGTCTTCGCGATTTTTCGGCCTTGCGAAGGCGAATTCAAACGCGACATGCCGGCTGCTGAAAGTTGCCCTTCATCCTAAGGCTCATCGGCCATGGACAGAATTCGGGACGATGACATTTCATCGATAAAGCCCTTCACGACAACTCGGTAGGATCCAGGGGCGGCTCCGGCCGGCAGTTGACATCGACCTAACGAATCTGTCGTTGCAGGCTAGGGAAGTTTCAGCTTCGTTTTGCCGTCCGATGTCAGAGTTTCAGGAATAAAAAAACGTTGGCGCCGGCGACCGGCATTCCATCCGCCAGAGCCAGCCCCATTTGCTTCAGGTTGTTACGGCACTGAGTTCGACGGGCTGCTTCGCGGGCCTGTTGCACGGCTGGCAATAACAGGCTGACCAGAATCGCAATGATGGCGATGACGACCAGAAGTTCAATCAGCGTGAATCCACGCCGTAGTCTGAGCCGATTGGTGAGAGTGGCTTCAATCATCTTGTGTTTATCTTTCTTGAGTATAGTGGGTGGAGGCTGGGGCGAACGGATCCCTTCATAAAGTGGATCAGTAATCACATAACCGTTTCGGATTGCCCGAATGGCCATGCGATAACTCTGGCTTAGGGATTCTCTGTTAGCAGTCAGCCTGCCCATGTGACGATTCGCACTTGACCAAACTTTGAAAGCCGAGGCGGATTTTGCGATATTGAAAGACGGTCTGGTCTTGTGAGGCAACCGGTGCGAAGCTTTGGGATCCGGTGTCATAGCAGGGTCATGCGGACCACAGCAATCATGCACGTGATTCCCAACGTGACAGATTTGATGGTTCGCCGATGCTGCACGCTTGTCGTCTTCGAATGAATGACCACGAATCAATGCCAGCTATTCAGCCGACAAGATCACGCGGTCATCAAGCACGGTTACTGTTTTGAAATGCTTCCCAAAGAGTCGCGGGAAGAATTCCGTGCCCACCTGCTTTTCGGTGGCTTTGTCCAGTCGCAGTATTTCTCGGAACACAGCCTTCATCGCTGGGGACTCTTCCCCCGTAATTGAAATCGATACATTGTTAGCTCGGAAATAATTGATCAGTTCTCCAATGGTGGCTCGTTCGGCAGACAGCTGAAATTTGGTCGTGCGCAGGGAGCCTTCCGGCGCGTTGCCGATCGGCGCATTGGACGCCGAATACGTCAGATCCGAGACAATCGAATTCAGCACAACATGCTGCTCAAGAGTCGCCGTCACAATGGCATTCGTTCCAGTCCATTTCACAGCCGCGGCGGGAATGTTTTCCTTCCAGCCTGCGATGACCGAGGTCTTCAATGTTGAGTTGACTGCATATCTGTGTGGCAATGTCTCCTGCATGTCGACGGGCACGACGGAGAATTCCGCAGCGGTTTCAGTCGCGTTTAAAGTCAGGTCAAACTGATTAAGAATGACAGTCGCCATTTCCGGAAAGTTCATCCCGGGCAGTTGACCGTCGGACCAGACATCGTGAGGCACGGCTTCCAGATTCTGAATTTTTGCCCCTGCGGCATTCGCATAAGTCAAAAGAATCTGTCGCGGTTCCGCCAGCTGTTCCCAATGGACATTAAGGTTTGACGACAACTTGCGAACTTGATCGTTCGAAAGTTTTTTCCGCTGTGAGTTCACAAGGTTTTTGCTGCGGACGATCAGCATCGGCAAGCGGTGGACCGTCTCTTTGGTGCCGATGCAGGCGAACCATTCGGTTACACAAAAGCCACCATCCGGAACCGCGGCCGTTAATTGTCGCAGGATTTCAGTCCGCGGCTGGGCCTCCGCTTCGATAGCTGCCAGCAGATGCGGATCAATGCGGCGGTCTCTCAGGATGATGACCTGTGACTGTTCCTGAAGATCGTGAACCTGATCACCCAGTTCCGCTCCCTGGCTCGACCAACTGATCCGGGCCGAAAGCGCTGCTTCCAGAGCTTTGCCGGTTTTGTAAACTGGTTCGCTGGCAGGAGCCCCGGCTGTCGTGGTCAGAGCCAGCAGCAGAAGTCCGAGAGTTTTAAGAAGTCGGGTCATCTTCCAGGATTCCGGCGGGCAGTCAGGATTTCCAGTCGTTTCAGATCCCATACACTTATTCTGGCACGAAGCGACTTCAGACAGAACCGAAGAGCGACAAAAACAGTGCTGTCGCGCAGGAACGATCGAGTTTCTGTAGTGATCCAAGGGCGCCGAAAGTACGATGTACGGACACGACGCTGACCAGTCGCCGGCGCGGCATCCGAAATGGAGTGCCCTTGAGATCGTTCTGGCTGCAAAAAGGTTGAGATTTTTCATGAAACACACGCATGCGGTTGGTATCGACCTGGGAACAACCTATTCCTGTATCGCCTGGCTGAACGAACATGGTCAGCCAGTCACGATTCCCAATCAGGAAGGAGAACTGTCAACTCCTTCGGCCGTCTTCTTTGATGGTGATCAGCCGGTTGTTGGAACCGAGGCGATGCGAAATGCGATCGCCAGCCCGGATCGTGTGGTGCAGCATGCCAAGCGCTTCATGGGCGATCCCAGCAAGTTCTGGAAGATCGACGACATGCGTTATTCGCCAGTGCACATTTCCGGCATGATTTTGAGGAAGTTGATCGCTGCCGCTCAGGAACAGATTGGAGAGATCCGTGAGGCCGTGATCACCGTGCCCGCTCAGTTCAGCGATGCTCAACGTCATGCGACAATGCAGGCTGGGCATGCAGCAGGCCTTGAGCGTATCGAAATGATTAATGAGCCTGTGGCGGCTGCGTTATGTCATGTGCTGGGCAATGAAGGCCTGGCCTTTACAGAACTTGCCATTGATCAGCAATTGCTGGTTTACGATCTGGGCGGCGGCACACTTGACCTGGCTATCGTCAAATACACAACGAATGAAGTTCGCGTCGTCGCATCCGATGGCGACCTTGAACTTGGCGGACTGGATTTTACTCGTGTGCTCGTCGATATGGCGGCGGAGAAATTTGTCACAGATTTTGGTGCTGATCCCCGGGCTCACCTTGGCAGTCTGCAGTTTTTGACTTTGGAGGCCGAGCAGGCCAAGCGGAGTTTGTCTGTTCGGCCGCGAGCTGCCATTACTGTTCAGCACGAAGGTCATCGGAAGACTTATCAGATCGAACAGGTGGAGTTCGAACTGCTCAGCCGCCAGCTGATTCAGCGTTCCGAAGAGATTACTAAACGAATTCTGAAGGATAACAAATTCGGCTGGGCTCACATTGATGTTGTGCTGACCACCGGTGGCGCTTCACGCATGCCGATGATCCGTGAAAGCCTGAAAAAACTGAGTGGCCGAACGTTGAATTCGTCACTTTCTCCCGATCAATCGATTGCGCACGGGGCCGCATATTACGCGGGGATGTTGTTGTCGAACGATCAATATGCACGAACTGTTTTCAGCAGCACGGCCTCGTCGCGTCTGGCGAAAGTGAAGCAGCAGAGTGTGAATTCGCGAGCGTTGGGAATACTTGTCCGCGATGAGTCCGGCAAGCGGGTTCCTCATTATTTGATCGAAGCCAACACTCCCCTGCCTGTTGCTAAGACGCATGTCTTTGGGACTGTGGTTGCCAATCAGGGGCGAGTTCACGTACGGATTGTGGAAAGCGGCGCAGGAGCCGATCGACCTCCGACCGTGCTGGGCGACTGTGAGATTACAGACCTTCCAGCCAATCTGCCGGAAGGCACCGAGATCGAGGTCACGATCAGCTATGACCATCAGGCCCAGGTCCATGTGTCGGCTCGCGAACCCGTCAGCGGTCGGCGAGCGGAAGTAGAACTGGTTCGCCAGGAAAATGTGAACTCGCAGCTTGAGCAGCAGCCACAAACAATTGATGCCGGGAGCCCCATGGGTGCTCACCCCGTTGCGCGTCCTGCTGCGAAGGTCGATGCTGCCAACGCTGCAGTGCGCCCGGCAAAAAATGAGGCGTCCGAAACGGCCGTCGCGTCGTTGAATGGAGATGCGATCCTGAAGCCCGAAGTGAAAAAACGCGACGCAAAAGCAAACGCTTCAACACCTGCGGCACGCCCCCCTGCGGCGCCTGTGCCCAAAGCGCGCGCAGCCGATGTGGCCCGAGAGATGGATGCTCTGGCTGTGCTTTCAGATCTGGCGGCCGTCGGCGCAGGCGTGGGCGATGATAGTCTGCGTTTCGGTGAGCAACCTGTGCTGCTCTGCAACGACTGCGGCATGCCGCTCGGCCGTGGCGGTGTCTGCACAGGTTGCGGCGCGCAGGCCAAGGCGACGAAAAGCGGCCCCAGCAAACCAGTGCGGAACGCGGCGAAAAAAGTGCCTTCATCTTCCACGGCGACCGCGCCTGCGAAGCCCGCTCGTCAGGTGAGCTCTTCGAAGCCGGTTCCACAGGGCAAGAATGGACCGAGCAAGCCCGCCAGAAAAACGGATCCCAACGAAGCCGAATTCTGGGACCTGGTCGACGGAGATGTCTGATGGGCGGAGATGCCTGATCAATATGAACGTCTCCGGGCTGCTACGGGGACATTCGACGGTCTAAGACCCCCAGTTGCTGGATAAAGCCTGGCAAAAAAAAAGCCGCCTGAGGATCAGGCGGCTTTTAAATCTCTGCAGCACGAAGCTGCTTATTCTTCTGCGACGAATGGCAGCAGTCCGATGAATCGTGCTCGCAGCACAGCTGTTCGGACAGCACGCTGATACAGGGCTGTTGTTCCAGTGCGGCGGCGAGGAAGAATGCGGCCTTCGCGGTCGATCAGGTTTCGCAGGGTCTTCAGGTCCTTGTAATCCACGTACACTGGACGTGGAATTTCACCACTGCCAGAGAACATGCAGCTCATCTTTTTCTTTTTCAGACGAGCACGGCGTTTACGAAGCTTCTTCAGATCTGCGCGGGAAATTGTTGCCATGAAACGACTTATAACCTTTTGAGAAACACAACTGCGGGCAAGGACCCCGTAAAGCCTGAGTGAACCAAGTGGGTCTGCAGGCCGCCCGACGGACTGGAACACATGTTCCAGCGGGGAAAACGAAGACGTGCAGTGTAATTCGGCAAATGCCTGCCGACAACACAATCCTCAGTCCCATTTTGTATTCGGGAGAACTGGAAATCGTCAGACTGCCCACGGCTGGTGCTGTGAGTCCGGAGAAGGCAGAAAAAGCGGGCGGAAACGCAAAAAGGCGAGCTCTTGAGAGCCCGCCTCTTTGGAAATTCAGCATTCCACGCGGGAACAGCAATTAAATGGCTTCAGTTCCGGTTTCACCCGTTCGAATGCGGACAACCTGTTCCAGATTGTACTGGAAGATTTTCCCGTCGCCGATTTGGCCGGTCCGGGCCGCTTCGCAAATGGCGTTAATCGCACCTTCGACTTCGTTGTCGTTGACAATCACTTCCAGTTTGACTTTGGGCATAAAGTCAACGGTGTACTCAGCACCGCGATAGGTTTCCTTGTGGCCGCGCTGGCGACCAAATCCACGTACTTCGGAAACCGTCATGCCCTGCACGCCAATGCTGGTCAGCTTTGTTTTGACGTCTTCAAGCTTATAGTGACGAATAACTGCCTCGAGCTTTTTCATGATCTCTGCCTTGACCCCTGTCGACTAAAGATCGGACAGATCAGGAAATCTGGCCGACGTAACTGTGGAAATTTGTACTCAACACTCGTCGGAAAGACCAGCCATTCCTTCTTCCGGCTTCCAGCACTCACCAACCTGGCCGTGATCCCGGCTCCTTTGAGAGGTTCCTGAAGAACCGCCAAAGCAGCGGCATCCAAAGCACGTCCCTGTACAAAACTTCGTCAATGCAACTCCCATGCCGGCGTCTAACTCACGGTCGGCAGGGGGGTTTGCGTTCATTGGTGCAAATAAATGTGGATCTGTGCTTAAAAAATAAGCAATTGAATTTGGGGCGTAGATTGAGTCACATCTTTTCTCACCTGTCCTCAGGAAGCATCGGAGTTTACGCCATGGTGTTGGTCATTTCGTGAGGATGTCGTAAATTGGCTCCCGTCAACTTCTGGCCGATGGCGGATTTAATCGATTAATCAACGTGATCGCCAGAGTTTTGAACCTTCGAAACGGATTGCAGGGAATTGAGCGGCTGCACGCTGCTAATTCGCAATCCTGTCGCAGCCCATAAAAAGTCTCGATCGTTCGATTTTCAGTTGTGAGCGGGCTTGTAGCCGTAAGAATGCCGATCATTGCTGGAATGCACTTTTTTTGCGGGCCTCATGTTTACGTACCTTCTGATTTTCATCTTTGGTCTGTTCGCCGGACGACTCGCTGCGGTCTGGGCCGCCGCCACGATTGATCCGTCGATGCCTGTCGGATTGAGATGTTGCGATGCTTGCCTGGACCGCCCTTCCCTGTTCAGGCAACTCCTGTGGGCTCTTCCTCGTGTCCCCTGCCGCAAGTGTTCAGCGAAGGGGCGAACCTGGCCGTTTTTTGCGAGCATCAGTCTGGCGGTGCTGTTTTCTGCTTTTGCGTGGTTGCTTCTGGAGCAGAATTGCCAGTCCGTGACTGAAGTTCGCCCCTCCATGGCCTTATGGCAGAATCGCCTGCCGTTTCATCTGCTGTTTATCTTTCTGCTGACCACTGCAACGATCACCGACTTTCTGGACTATGTGATTCCAGATTTCGTCGTCTTGCCT
>QWOO01000242.1 GCA_003669615.1 Planctomycetota bacterium | reverse complement strand
TCAGCTCCTGAATCTTGTCCTGCTCGACCATTCCACTGATGCAGATGATGCGAACATCGTCCAAAGCGGAGTCGCTGCGGACGCGCTGGCATACTTCTTTACCGTTGATGTCCGGCAGCATGACATCCAGCACGATGATGTCCGGATGATACTCTTTGACCATCATTCCGGCATCAAAGCCGTTGTTGGCAATTCGCACTTCAAAGCGACCATCGGCGACCAATGCATCAGTGATGAGTTCCACCAACTCCACATCGTCGTCAACAATGAGCGCTTTGCGTTTGCCGCTTTCCAGGGCATCCGTAGGAATGCCGTTCTCTTTCATGAATTTGTACAGTACGTCCCGCGGGATTCGACGAAAACGCGATCCCGGGACTCGAAAGCCCTTTAATTGGCCGGAGTCGAAGCAGCGAATGATCGTCTGCTGACTTACCTTACAAATTTTGGCGGCTTCGCCAGTTGTGAACACCGTTTTCATGAGCACAATCCGTTCTGTGGATAAGCGATGAGCTGCAACCTGCAGCGTTTCATCGTCCGACAGCTTGCCGGACGCCGTCCCTGACGCTTCACCGCTGAACTTAAGACCTACCGTTGTGGCGGCATCTATGTCCCAGCGTGACTCGCCCAAATCTGCGAGTTTTGCGTTGAGGCGACCAAAGCAGCTATCGTAAGTTCCTAAATCATTTCGAGTTACAGTAGCTTCCCTGTTCGTGCCAACCCTCAACTCGACCGATTGTATCCATTCGTAAAAGACCGTCAACGGCAGTTTCGTTGCGCAGCTTGCCTGTTTTTACGCGATTTCCACCAATGGATCAGCAATTCGGGCAGATTCGAGGGTTTGGGGACGAATCAGGCGGATTTCCGAAACAACCCATTTTACCTGACAGGAAAAGCCGATTGTTTTCCTCAAATAGAGAGGACGTCTCCCTTAGGAGTTTCCGCCACGTCCCAGAAATCCGAGTGATCGACCGACTTTTAACCTCGACAGGCAAGGAAGATGCCCGTGGAGGGCGTCGTTCCGGTTCCATCCTTGTAACGTCCGGATGCTGCATTTCATGGCAAAGTTTGAGAACAGATGAACGTTACTGTTCAATATCTCTTCCAACTCTTCCTCCCGTCGAACGGGAGGAAGAGGAGAAAAGACTCAGCCTCATGACAAGGACGAGGAATTTGCCGAAACAGCACCAACGACACTGTTGAGAATCAGGATTCTTCTGTCGTCGCCACAGCCCCTTCCGGCTCCGGAGCACCGGAGACGATGTTTTTCAGGTCCAGGATCTTCTTGCGAATCTCTGCTGCAACCGCAGGATTCTCTTCGAGATAGACTCGCACCCGATCGCGTCCCTGGCCAAGCTTGGTAGATCCGTAATTGAACCAGCTTCCGCTGCGGTCCACAATTTTGTTTTCGACAGCCAAATCCACAAGGTCCGCTTCGTAACTGATCCCGCTGGTGCTGTACATGTCGACTTCAGCGACGCGGAACGGGGGAGCGATCTTGTTCTTCACAATCTTCACGCGCATCCGCATTCCGATGGTGACGTCACCTTCCTTCAGTTGACTGATACGACGAACATCAACACGGCAGGAACTGAAAAACTTTAGAGCGCGGCCGCCTGGCGTCGTTTCAGGACTTCCAAACATCACGCCAATTTTTTCACGGATCTGATTGATGAAGATGACAGTCGCTTTGGCTTTGGAAATCGCCCCGGTCAGCTTTCGCATCGCCTGACTCATCATTCGAGCCTGAAGGCCGACGTGTGAGTCACCAATTTCGCCGTCAAGTTCCGCCTTGGGAACAAGGGCGGCCACTGAGTCGATCACGATGATGTCGACGGAATTGGATTTGATGAGCATCTCTGCAATCTGCAGACCCTCTTCGCCATAAGACGGCTGACTAACAAGCAGCTCATCCAGGTTCACGCCCAGCTTCCGAGCCCACTGTGGATCCAGAGCATGTTCGGCGTCGATGAACGCAGCAATTCCGCCAGCCTTCTGAGCGTTCGCGATGGCGTGCAGAGCAAGGGTGGTTTTACCGCTGGATTCCGGGCCGAACAGTTCAATAATTCGACCGCGAGGGAAGCCGTTACCGCCCAGCGCAAGGTCCACTGACAGTGCCCCCGTGGAAATCCCTGGAAACCCGCCAGCATTCTCGTTCGGATTGAGCTTCATGATGGCGCCCTTGCCGAACATCTTCTCAATCTGCCCTACGGCATTATCAAGCATCACCTCGTTCTCGCTGGCCGCCTTTGTTGCAGGGAGTTTCTTTGTCGCCTTTGCCATTTATCCATCCTTCGAAAATCAAAGTGTTTTGCCATCCGGACGACCGTAAAAGCCGCTGTGCCGGGCGGTTAGTCCACCGCCCTGTTGAACATAGGGAGTCTAGCGAGTTCACGCCTGAGAGGGAACTTTCGGCGGACAGGAAAATTCGGTGCGGCCTATTGTAGGTTGCCCGGTCTTCGATCGACAAGAGGCCATCCTGGAAGGTGAAGGCCAGACCGTTTCGCAAATAAATCTTTCTAAGTCCTGAGCGTATCTAAATTGTTCTCCGGGGTGCCGAGGTCCTGCGACTACTCCCAGCGAAAGATCCGGATGGCCAGAAAAAATGTGACCGCTCCCCAGATAAGAATGATTGCCAGTTCTGGCAGGATCTGATGCAAGCCTGCGCCTTCCTGCATCACATGACGAAGGCCGCCGATCAACGGAGTCAGCGGCAGGAGTTCAATGACCGGCTGCACGAATTCCGGAAAGCGTTTCGACGAAAAAAAGATTCCCGACCCAATCCACATCGGCACCATCGCGAGATTCATCAGTCCGGACACGGCCTCCAGAGTCTTCGCGCGACTGGCAATCAAAAGCCCGATCCCTGCAAACTCAAACGCGCCCAGTGCGATCAACAGCATGACACTGAAATAACTCCCATGATTGACCACGCCAAAAACAAAGCGTGACACCAGCAGGACAATGATGATTTCAGGAATCATGAACACCATGCGACTGAACATCATCGCGGCCACGAAATGCGGTTTCTTCATGGGCGTCCCCAGGAACCGTTTCAGGACCTGACGAATCCGCATATCGACGATTGCAAAGCCGACTCCCCAAACACCGCCGCCCATCAGGCCCATGCCAATCAGCCCGGGAACAAGAAAATCGATATAACGACTTCCAGGTTCCGTCACCGCCAGATCAGCCGTTTCCACGGGATCAGTTCTTCCGGCCGCGCGCTGCAGCACATCGTTAACAACATCACGCGCATGCACGCTGCCCGGTCGAGTCGGATCGAAGGTAAACTGATACCCAGACTTTTCGCCGTTCGATTGAGCCACCACAATCAGTTCGCTTTGGCCAGCTCGCAGCTGCTGCCGACACTCGGCTTCGATGCCCGTCGAAACGATCAGATTTTTGCTGCCGCTGAGTGTCGTCTGCAGAGTTTCAGATCCCGGTCCGGTCTGAACTACGATCGAAATCGCTTCCATCGGCTCACTGCGAAACGCCAGTCCCAGCGCGATCATCATCACCAGTGGAAACACGTACGACCAGAACACCGCTTCAGGCTGGCGAATGAACTCGCGAAATCGCGCCAGAAACAGCTGAGTCACCGGGTGCATTTTCCATGACGAACTCACAGTGCACCTCCGTCCGATGTCTCATTCAGCCCGTGGCCGGCGAAATGAACAAACACATCTTCCAGAGTCGCCTGGCGAGTCGTCAGCGATGTCAGCCGCAAGCCTCGCTCGTTAATCAAAGCCAGCAGCGATGGGATGGCAATATGAGGTTCTCGCACAGAAAGGCACCTGTGTTCAGTTTCTAAACGAGCCGAAATCACACCCGGCAGTCCGACTCCAAAATCTTCCGGCAGCGACGCTGGGTTCTGCCCGCTGACGGTAAAGACCACAACATGCTCGGCACCCAGATCCGCGATCAGTTGTTGCGGTGAATCGATCGCCAGGATTTTGCCTCGGTCAAAGATCGCCACGCGATCACACAGCCGTTCGGCTTCGTCCATATAATGAGTCGTCAGCAGCACCGTGCCGCCGCCTTCGCGAAATTCGGTGATGATCCGCCACAGGTCACGACGCGACTGTGGATCCAGACCTGTTGTGGGTTCATCCAGAAACAACAGCTTCGGATTGCCCACAAGCGCCGTTGCCACGGCGACTCGCTGTCGCTGACCGCCAGACAACGCTTTGATCCGAGCGTTCGCTTTTTCCTGCAGCGACACTTTGGCGATGGCTTCGGCCGGGTCCATCCCCGATCGATAAAAGCTTCGAAACAGCGTCAACGTTTCGAGCACCGTCAGCTTTTCGGAAAGCCGAGTCTCCTGAAGCGAAATCCCAATCTCCTGCCGGATCTTATCAGCATCAGTCGCCCAGTTCTTTCCGAGCACGATGGCATCACCGCTCGTTGCCTGCAACAGACCTTCGCAGATTTCTATCGTCGTCGTCTTACCGGCCCCATTCGGCCCCAGCACGCCAAAACACGTGCCACGTTCAACCTGCAGGTCAATGCCTCGCACCGCCTCCACCGGCGGATTGCCAGGCCAGGTCTTCGTCAGCTGTCGACATTCAATCGCGTATGACATTTTTTAAAGCTTACCCGCAGAACTTCGCATAAAGGCAGAGCAAGCATTGGACGCGGATGGACATCGTTCGTCAATCCTCGTGCGACATTCGACACACAACGGCGGTTGGCTGTCGCGGAGTAAACCCGCACGGCTGACGCCGTGGGCTCGCCAATTGGATTTTGCCTAAAAATTCAAAGGACTGCCATCCAGCACTCGCGGCTTGAGCCTACTTAAACCACCGAACGGAACCGTCAGATGACTCAAGGCACCGATCAGCAGACCAGTCACGGCACCGATCAGATGCGCGAGCGGAAGAGGAACGAATGAGGTGTCGCTTACAAACAGATTTGTTCCGGCGAAGGTCTCTATCACCATTTTCCCCAGCATTACAAACAGCAGCACTGAGAACCAGAACGCTGACTGCCAGTCGCGTTCAATAAGTCGACGGGCGAGCAGATCAGCGACAATCAGTCCGAAGAGAGCCGTGTCGATTCCACTGAGACCGCGGTAAGTTTCCATCTCAGGATGATGCAGCATGACGCCAGCGGTGATCAGAAGAGCCGACAAAACCAGAGTCCATCTGTAACGGCGCGGCATATTCGTTTCTGCAATCGCTCCGAGGGTTGTGAACATCGCCAGATCCCAGAGGAGATGGTTCCACGACCAGTGCAGCAAATGACACGTAAAAACACGATAGGAATCATCAAGCGTGAGGCTTCTGAAATCGATCGTCATCAGCCCTGAAAACTCGCCGGCCGCATGCGAGATGACGACGAACAGAGAAATTAGCAGGGTCAGTGGAATCTGCGACAACATGTTACGAATCTGCATGACAGGCATCCTGTCCAATGAAGCGAGGTTGTTAGAAACAGTCTCATCCAGAACGTGGAAGACAGGTTGCCGAACAACAATTCTGCAACCTGCTCCCGATCAATCACCATCTTCGCGATGGCTGCGGTTCAGGAATTGGTCGCGGACGACTCTTTCAGAATTGTTGTCCGTCGCTTCCGTTTGTACATCGCAGAGGCAGCGAGCCCCGCGGCGAGCAGGCCGGTGACAGGATCAATCGCTCCGCCACCGCCACCACCGCCACCACCGCCACCACCTCCGCCGCCTCCATAGTACGGCTGATTATTCGAAGGGGATGACTGTGGTGCCCAGTTCAGGTCCGTAGGAGTCGTCTGCACGGGCGCGACGGCAGGACTTGCAGTTGCAGGACTCGCTGTCAGCGCTGGATCAGCCTGAGCAACGTTCTGCTGCTCAGGCTCAACGGCCGCAATAGCCTCGGGTTCCGCAGGGCCCGATTGAGCCAGTGCAGAATCCCTCAGGAGTTGAAGCTGATCCTGAAGCTGAAGACGTGCCTTGTCATCTCGGGTAACGCGGGTCGCATTCCGACGGGCGATCGCCCAGCGACTGTATTCGGCGTCATTTTCCAAAACGATAAACGAGGCATACTCACCAACGATCGAATATCCTTCGCAGAGACTGAGAATCTTTCCTACAGCCGCAGGAGATTCACCGTTCCTGCGGATGTCCGCCATCAGTTGTTCCACCTGCTGAAATGCCCACACGCGTTCGATCTCAGGATTCTTGTCTTCGACGTCCGGAAATTTCACCTGCACAGTCTGGCTGATGGGCTGCCCCATCACATCGGCTTCGATGGTGATCGTGGCGTCTCCGGAGTTTTTGTAACGTCCAGACAGTCTCAAAGGTGCACCGTAGAAGAGATCAGGCAGACCCTCGGGTGTCACGTCGCTGGTCTCGATGCCATTGACTGTAATACGAACACCAGTGGCCACCGGACGCATCAGTTTTCGGCGGAAAGCCTGCGCCTGACGCGAGAAATCATCCTCCTGAGAAACAAACGCAGCCAGCCCGCCAGCACCTTCAGCGAGTTGCTTGAGCAAAGGCCGATTCACATCATTGCCGATGCCAATGCAGAAGACTCGAGTTCCGGAAGGGGCATCAGCGATCAGCCGAAGCAGCTCAGCTTGTTCGGTATTCTCGGTCATGCCGTCAGACAGCAAAACAACATTCAGCGGACGGTCCCCGTCTCTGTATTTGTAGGCTGTCGTAAGAGCCGGACGAAGAGCTGTACCGCCTTTCGCGCGCTGCGAATTAAGAAATTCCTCAGCCGACTTTCGAGAGTCGTCGCTGACGACTGTCATCTGACCAAAGTGCATCTGCGGGGCGTTGTTAAACGTGATAATCTCGAAGCGATCGTCGTTTCCGAGATTCGTCACGAAGGAATCCACAGTGTTGCGAGACTGTGTCAGCTTGCCATCGTTGCTCATGCTCCCTGAGATATCCATCACAAAGACATAGTCCATTCCGGCTCCGTACTCTTCCAGTTCTTTCCCTGCGGTGACGGTCATCAGGAAGTATCCGTCTTCACCGATTTGTTTGGACGCAATCATGTCCACACCAGTGCGAGCTCGTTCCGTGTCGAAGGCGATTACCACATCTCGGCTCAGGTCACCTTTCTGGACTTCAAGACTGGCGCGACTGTAGTTAGGGGTGTAGCCGGTGATTGCGAAGTCATCTTCATGAGACGGGCTGAACAGCTTTGTCATGGGGATCTCACTCTTCACATCCACTGTCAGGGCAAACTTACCTGTCGTTTTCTGTACGATGTCTGCGCGTGTTGTTGTTGCCAGTGGATAAACCCAGGTTGCGTTATTGTGGTCGAAGTCCAGCTGCTGACAGTAAGTGACCTTGATATGCTGATCGGCTCCGGCGGGAATCGGAAAGATCCGCAGTTCGAAGGTCTTGTAATCGACCTGCTCCAGCAAGCCCGGGTCACGCTTGACAGCCTTGTAGCTTTCGTAGATCTGTCGGGCTCGCTTCTTCTCAACGACCTCGCCGACCATCTCTGTTCCGTTAATGATCATGCTGAAATTACTGACGCTCGCTCCAGCAGGTACAGGGAAAGTGTAAAGAGCCTCCACGATTCTCTGTTCAGTGTTATGAAACACCTGGCGGACTTCCGTGACCGCGATTCCATTATTGATCACAACGGATACTTCATGCTCCTTGATTTCGAGGACTCCACCAAGTCCGCCGTCGGCAATCAGAAGCCCTGAAGCTTCACTTTGCGATGACGGTATGCACCAGCACGCTCCCACCAGAAAGACCATCGACAAAAACTTGAAATGTCGGAATGCAGGGATCATCATTGTTTTCTCCTCAGTTTGATTTATTAGAGACAACCGGGAACGAAAACCGATAAAGCACGTCGAGTGCCGTAACTTCGCAGATTGATGCAAGTCATTTCTGGTAAAGGTTTTACATTTTGACATCGCATTAAGGTTAATGCCGCTCCGACTTTTTTTGACGTGCACTGCATGACCATTGCATGTACATTTATTGCCATATTGAGGCGAGAGTATTGCACCTTCAGCCAATGAGAGTCAGTGATGGGATTCATTCCTGCGGAAGACCTGGCATTTGTTCGAGCGGTCAGCGAATTGAGCAACGCGAATCCGTTTCTTCCCGAGCGACTGCAGCTGGAGAATGCGGCGCTTGGCGATGCCTTTGTCGCCGAACCGCATGACTACTGGAGCCTGACCAGTGAGCAGACCCAGCGTCGCAGCAACCTGGTGTTGATCCTCGATCGCGCGCGAAAGGTGGCTGAAGCGCTGCGAAACAAGTTGCTTCGAAAAAGCGTTGTCGCGGACGAACAGTTAGGCCTTTACGATGACCTCGTGCTTTACATCCTCTTCTATGAGCAGCTCGACGTTTGGGGAGGAAAGCGTTTGCCCGAATTGAGCGATCAGCCTGGAACAGAACAGGCGACATGGAAGTGGTACTCAACCCAATTTGAGTACTGGCTGCAGTTACCCGGCTTGCAGTTGCCGTCGCACATGCAGAAGCTTCATCTGTTTGAGATTTTCCATCAGATCTATCGCGCCTTCTTCCACATTTTCCCGTGTGTGATTGGACACTCCTCACCCGCAGCCAAACTCCGCGCCAGAATCTGGCAGTCCATCTTCACCCACGATCTAAAGCGATACCGTCGCAGTCTGTATCGCAGCATGCATCAGGTGACGACACTTGTCACAGGCCCCAGCGGGAGCGGTAAAGATCTGGTGGCTCAGGCGATTGGAATGTCGCGATACATTCCGTTTGACCCCAGGCAAGGCGCGTTCGCAGCCTCTCCTGCTGAATGTTATTTCGGTGTGAACATTTCAGCGATGTCCAGAAGTCTTGTTGAAGCGGAGCTGTTCGGCCATGCGAAAGGCGCCTTCACGGGTGCCGCAGCCGCGCGAGCCGGTTGGCTGGAGACCTGCGGTAAACACGGAGCCCTTCTTCTGGATGAAATTGGGGAACTGGACGGGACAACTCAGGTGAAACTACTTCGAGTCCTCCAGAATCGACAGTTTCAGCGGGTCGGGGAGACTCGAATACGCGACTTCGAGGGCAAGATTATTGCCGCCACGAATCGTGATCTTCAGCACGCGATTGAAGTGGGGGCGTTTCGCGAAGACTTGTACTATCGACTTTGCGCCGATGTCATCGAGACCCCATCCCTCGCATCGCAGGTCAGAGATAATCCTGATGTCCTTGAGAACATTGTGGCTCATATCGCGGGACGCGTTGCGGCCGGTGAACAGGAAGCGTTAACACAGGAGGTGACTGAGTGGTTAAAGCGAAACCTTCCGGACGACTATCATTGGCCGGGCAATATTCGCGAGCTTGAACAGTGTGTTCGCAATATCCTGATCCACGGATCTTATGAGCCCGCACGAAGTCGAGCCGTTGCATCAACGCCTGGTCATTCACCCGAAGCCGATCGTCTGGCCGCCCAGCTTCAGTCACTCAGCCTGACAGCCGATGAGCTATTGTCCGAGTACTGCAGGATGGCATACAGCCAGACAAAGAGCTTCGAAAAAGCCGCCAGACTGCTCCAACTCGACCGTCGCACAGTCCGAGCCAAAGTGGATCGCGCAGCGACGGCTGAACCCTGAAAATCAACCGGGCACTAAGCGTACGCCATCACCCGTATTGTTCGCGGAGCGAACCAAAGTCGTTGTTCGCTCCGCGAACAATACGGATGATACGAACGACTCACGTCAAACCCATCATCGCAGTTCATGCTCGTGTGAAAAGCACAATGATGTAACTCACAGCGAGAAGTGCGAAGTTGCCAACCAGGCTTTTGAAGCGGCTGTAAAATCTTACCGTCTTCTATCATCTTGCACTCATCATTTTTCCTCGGATCGATTTTGACTTACCTGTAATTCTGACATCCCTGGCTCTGCACGACGCATCAGAATGGCCGTGGCAAGGAGTTTCCTCACGTCAGATCAACCAGCGACTCAGACTCAAGGCGTTGCTGATCTAAAACATATCGGGCGTCAGAAGGACTCGCCTCACTTCATTTCGGTCGGCAGCTCATTACAGTGCGGACTTCTGTTGCAGAAGGATCCGTATGTTTCGCTTTGCCGTGACGATTTTTGTCAGCGCATTTTTGTTGTTCCAGGTGCAGCCTCTGATCGGCCGGTTCATTCTGCCATGGTTTGGCGGAGGGCCATCCATCTGGACAAGCTGCATGCTGTTCTTTCAGATTCTGCTGCTGGGCGGATACCTGTATGCGCATCTGATCAGCATCAATCTCAGACTTCGAACGCAGGTGATGACTCATTTGAGTCTTCTGACCGCGTCGCTGTTCTTTCTTCCGATTTCGCCGACAGATTCCTGGAAGCCGGCATCGGACCAGTCGCCATTATTGCAGATCCTGCTGCTGCTGCTGGCAACGGTAGGTGGCCCTTACTTCATGCTGTCGTCGACCGGGCCGTTGATGCAAAAGTGGTTCAGCCATGCATCCCCAGGAAAGTCGCCTTATCGCCTGTACGCTTTGTCCAACATCGGTTCACTTCTGGCTTTGCTGAGTTATCCGTTCATCTTTGAACCGTGGCTCACGCTGCATCAACAGGTTTCCTCATGGTCCATGGTTTATGTCGCGTATGTGGCCCTGGCCGCATGGTGTGCCATTCCTCTTTGGAAAATCCGCAACATCCCGGCTCCGGTTTTTTCAGGCGAAGACATATCCAAGGCTGCCGCAACCGTGACCTCCGACACGCCTGACGTTCAAGCGGTCCGGCCGGGAATTGGAACCCTGCTGCTGTGGCTCGGACTTGCCGCCTGCAGCTCAGCGATGCTTCTGTCCACGACAAACCAACTCTGCATTGATGTCGCGACGGTACCGTTTCTGTGGGTGCTGCCGCTGAGTCTTTATCTGATCTCCTTCATCATCTGTTTCGACAGCCCGCAATGGTACGATCGACGGGCGTACGGAATGTTGCTGATGCTTTGTGCGCCGATCGCCTGCTGGCTGATTTCAGAAGGAGCGGACGTCAACATAACAAAGCAGGTCGTGCTGTATTCGACAATTCTGTTTGCCTGCTGCATGACCTGTCATGGGGAACTGGCTGGCTGCAAACCGCACCCGAAATATTTGACGTTATTCTACGTCCTGATTTCCGCGGGCGGTGCACTGGGCGGCACATTCGTGGCGATCGTGGCTCCGTACCTGTTTCATGGATACTGGGAGTATCACATCAGTCTGGTTGCCTGCTGCACAATGACCCTGATCGCGTGGTGTACACAGAGAATCTGGCTGCAAAAGCCATCGGCAGAACTCTGGTGCTGCGCGGCTGTCGTTATCGGTCACATCGCCGTTGTCTGGCACTATGTCTATGCACCGTTCTCAGATTTCATCAACGCAACGAATGAGACCACTCTGTTTGGCGTCTATGCGGCGATCCATTTTCTTGGCCTGCTGATCACAGGCGTGCTGACTCAACGCCCTCGACTGCAGATGATCGCGTGGATCGTATTGTTTGTCGTCTCATCAGCCTGGCTTCTGGGATTCTCGCGATGGAAGTTTCCCGCACGCATCGACACGCAAATTCAGACTGTGCTCGTGCTGGCCGCCATCCTTTCTCCAATCACGACAATTTCACTCAGCTGGTTGTGTCGAAAACTGAGTAGCTCGGCCTCTGCCTGGCGGTTCTTTCTGGCAGGACTGGTTCATGTCGCAGCAAGCCTGGTCTGCGGATTCCTGTTCTATCAGGAATGGAATGCCACCAACGGTATGCCGGATGTGCAGCACCAGCGGATGTATCTCTTCCTGATGGCGGTAGCGGCTTTATTTCCACTCGCGGTCGCCGGGCATCTGTGGCCGTCAGGCTTTCAAGAAGTAATTTCATCGCGATTCTTCACAGTTGGCCTGATTTATCCGCTGATGAGCGTTGTCGCGGGCGGCCTGTACTACCTGAATCAAATGGAAGACTGGCAGGCAATATCGCTGCTGTTTACAACGGCAGCCGGTTTGATGATGGAGTGGTCGTCGAGCGGATTTCGAGGTCCTCAGCATGCATCACTTGGGTTCTGGTTCTGGGTTCCCTCGATCACTCTGCTGCTGCTGTTGTCCAATCGTCTGGCAGAGATTGTGAAGTCTGACAACGAATCCACAGCGTCCATCTCGACAATTCATACCTCACGCAATTTCTATGGAGTGCTGCGAGTCCGACATGAAGCAGCAGAAGACGATGACGGGGACTTTATCCCGGCAAAGAAGGCGTTGACTCATGGACAGATTCGACACGGTTTTCAATTCGACGATGACTACTGGAAGCGGCAGCCGACAACTTATTACGGTCGCGAAAGTGGAATTGGCCTCGCCATTCTTAACGGCCGTCAGCATGCGCAGGAGACAGACCAGCACGCGTTGCGAGTCGGTGTTGTGGGACTTGGCACCGGGACAATTGCAGCGTATGGTGAACCGGGCGAGTACTTCCGGTTCTACGACATCAATCCAGATGTGGCGAAACTGTCCGATACGATTTTCACGTATCTCAAAGACACTGCAGCAAAAACTGAAGTGGTGATCGGCGACGCTCGTATTGTCATGGAACGCGAAATAGCAGCCGGGCAAAATCAGCAGTTTGATGTACTGGCCATTGATGCGTTCAGCAGCGATGCGATTCCTGTGCATTTGCTGACCAATGAATGTGGTGATATCTACAGGCAGCACCTGCGTCCCGGCGGAATTTTGGCCATCCACATCTCGAATCGTTTTCTGGATCTGAACCCCGTCTCGCGCGGAATGGCCGATCATCTGGGATGGCAGGCCATACGAATTGAAAACGGAAACGACAACCTGACTGGTGTCTTCAGTTCCACATGGATCCTGCTGACATCTCGCAAGGACCTGATCACAGATCCTGATATTGAAGAGCATTCAGAACCGTGGCTTGATGAAGATCCTATCCTGCACTGGACCGACGACTACTCCGGCCTTTGGCAGATCCTGACGTTCTAAATATTTAGTGATGATTTTCACGTTGTCATAGAAAAGATGACTGCTGTGTTCACAGCGGAGTCGCAGGATTTTTCTGTTGTGGAATTCAAATTGCATTCTGCACACTGTGGCGGGATCGTGGGATCGTAAGAACACGGCGACTGGTACCGAGTCCGCACCGACTCAGCGAGACTGATCGACTGCCGAAACTGCGCACGTTTCATCGAGAATTTTCGAAGCGGCGTCATTGACAACACGTTCTGAAGGAGCATTCGGTGACTGGCAAACAAAAGAAACTGGCCGCCTGCATATTCTCAATTTTGCTGGCCGGTGCTGCAGGGGCGGGAGCAACCAGCGTTTCAAGCGACGATGTGAGTCCGATTCCTGTAGAGGTCGAGAATCGTCGAAAGGGTCGCGACAAGAAGCCAAACGATGGCGCACGAGTTGAAACACTCATGGGAGCAAAGCTCGACTACGCTGAAAAAATTCTTGCAGGGCTTGTGACCCACGATTTCGATCAGGTGGCGAAGTCGGCCGAGTCCCTGAAACTGATTAGCCTCAGCCATCCCCGCGGCTGGGAGAAGAAGGAGCATGACGATGAAATCTACGACCATTTCCGCATGGAGTTCATGCGACAGGCGGCTCGCCTTGAAGAAGAAGCCCGCAAAGAGAATCTCGCGGGCGCAGCCTACTTTCAGCAAAATCTGACGGCCACTTGCATCGCCTGCCACGACTACATTCGCGACGAGGATCTGACAAAGTAGTACCCCGGCAAGGCAACACAAACCTGAGCCATCTCGGGGCTCAGGGCCCATCAATAATCGTCCCCTGGCAAATTGCTAATGGCTGTGAACGAGGAGATCGTTTTTAATTCGATACTCGGGTGCAAGCTCCCTCACAATCTCCTGCACACATTGTTTCTGGTACCACGAGGGAACAGTACCAAACAGCTGAATCTGGTTCTCCCAGATATGAACTCTGACCGACAACTGCATTTCGCACTGAAGTCGTCTCTCCATTCTCAATGCCAGCATAATATCTTTGCCATCGGGAAGTTTTTCATGGGTAGAAAAAGAAGTCACTTCTGCAAATCGAATCATGATCCATCAACTCAATAACACGAACATGGTTTCGCCGTCGTCCTGACCTCCACCAAAGTTCGCCACGTTCATTGGCGACTTCGCAATACCAGTCAATTCCTATGCATCACAGCATGGTAGTTGTGAAAAGCACCTGCGTCTGGAATCCTTGCAAATCTGCCCAGCTCACTGAGCACTCGTGAGCAACATCGCATCGCTTTGAAGCGGCGCCCAGTCGCGATGTGCGACGCTTGAAGTTCTGACATGTGCATGGCAATTTGTGCAGGTCAACGTCATTCGCATGAATCCCAAAGAGACGCCTTCGGCATCTTCAGCCTCAGCCATTCGATCGAGGAACTCTACAGCCGTTACAAAATCGGCGGTATCCTGAACGAACCTCGCGCTGGCCATGCGTTCCCATGCCTCGTGCCGGCTCAAATCGATCATTTCAGATGACATTTTTCGTATCTGGTCAAAGTCTTCCCGTGCGACACCTTCCAGTGCCCGCTGAGCTGCCGCCAGTTTTCGCACCATAAACTTTTCCATGGCCGACTTCTCCGGAGGCGCTGCCACTTCGTCCTGAACGACCGCAGTCTCAATCGCGTGCGTTGGTTCGAACATCGCGATGACAGCCGAACTTACCATCAGGGCCACGAGGCTTGATTGCAGTCCCGTTATGGGCGTTAAACTCAACATGCAGAAACTCCGTTTTGAAAAAAACGACGACTGGACGACGTCAACTTCCGTCCGAACAGCTGAATGCATTTGTCATTCCCAACACACGCACAGTTGGGCGGCGTTAGAAATATCCAGTCAACATTGGGATTTTCAGCGTTTTCCGACGCAGACATATCCATTCCCGCGATCGGGCCGAACGCAACATTTACAAACCGACCCGTATAGGAACGC
>QWOO01000075.1 GCA_003669615.1 Planctomycetota bacterium | reverse complement strand
TGATGAATCCAGGGACCGGGGTCTCCGAAAAGCGGTGCGTATCGACATAGCCGCAATACGGCCCGATCGCGACAAAACGATCCGGGTGCTTCAATCCCAGATGCCATGTTCCCGACGCTCCCATCGACATGCCACGAAGCACAATGCGGTCGCGGTCGATGTTGTAGTTGCGACAAACAGCCTCAATCGCTTCAAAGACATCCGTTTCACCGGCCCACCGGTAGCAGTTCTCGACGCGACCCAGCGGATGAAGTTCGATAAAATCAACGTCCGGGGCGGGCGTATCGTATTTATCATCCGGATCGAAACGTGCGGCGAATCTCAGTTCACTCATGCCGGTCGGTTTGGAGCTGCCATGCAGGACGACATCGAGCCGCATTGGTCGGCTGCCGTCATAGCTCTCGGGGATGATCATGCCATAGGGTTGAGTGGAACCATCAACCGCGGAAACAAAACCCCTCAGCACGTTGCCCTTCTTTTTCGTCCAGCTTGTTTTGCCCGCTGCCAGTGCTTCGGCTCGCTGCGTACCGCTCGTGAGTGCCTGCGTCACCAACAGTTCATCGTTCGGCGCAAGCGGCGCATCATATCGAAGTGCCCAGACCACGCCTTTATGGAAGATCTGGACGTCGGCCACCAGGTCGGAATTGGCACGACTGACAGTTGAGAGCTTCTCAGCCAGCTGAGCTGCGCCGTCTTGCAGCTCATCGGCGACGACGGCTTTGCTCTGGACGGTTATGGTGCAGATCAGGAGCAGCATCTTCATTGATGTGAAGCCTGCGTCAAATTTGCGGATCTGCTTTTGCTGTGTCGACATAGACGCGCCCTGATCAAGAACCTGTAACCGAACATCTGAATTGATGTCCGGCTGTGTGTTCTGGCACATAACGTCATGTCAGACAAGCGCTAACGCAAAAGGACAGCAGAAGTGGTCCAGTCCCGGATTTTATAGCCAGCGAATTGCCGTTTAATTTTCGAGCGGTCGCGATTCATGGGAGCACGCCATTCATGGGAGGTCGAGGCTCCTGCCGAGCCGTGTGTCACGATTTCATAGGCTCGGCAGAAGGCTCGCACTCCGGGGAATGACCCTTCAATTCGCTAACGTCGAAATGCGAGACTGCATCTCTTTCAGTGCCGCCCGTCACGCTGATGGTGGCCGTCAATGCATTGTGGAGATACAATGCCGGTGTTGTCTTTGGACAACTTTTGCAGAATGAACTCGTGAAACCGACGGAGGTACACTGGCTGTGATTATGTAAAAGGATAGTCCAACAAAGGCCACGCTGGTAATCGCTCGGCGTTTCTGAAATCAATGTCACCGGCCGCGCGACGATAAGTTTTACCCTTTTGCTTTTCACTGAATCTCACGCGTCGCTTTAGGAATCGTTCCAATGTTTAGAATGGTGCCGCTTTGGTTCCTGCTGGTCGTGTCGCTCTTCGGCTGCGATATCAACGCCAGGCAGCAACGGGCTAAAGAAGCGAGGCGAGCCGCCGCCGTTGAAGAACTCAAGGCGCTGGGAAAGTCGATGCATGAAAACCAGAATTCGCAGTCATCTTCTGCGGATACGGCAAAGGAAACTCCACCAGATTCTGATGCCTCAAAAGTCAAAGCAACCGTGCCGCCAGCAACGACCGACAGTTCTGAAACCGTTGAGAACATCGATCAGTCTCCATCCCCGACGGAGTAGATCCGCTTGCAATCAACTCTACTGGCGATTTCGAAACATCAAGACGCCCACTGCAGACCTGGGGAAAATTTCAGTATGACGAATCCAGCGATCAGTCGACTGACAGCATTCGGTGTTGTTCTGCAACTCTGTTCAATACTCTGTTTTGCCGATGAACCTCAGTCGCTGACTCCGGACGCGATGTTTCCAGAACTTGTGGAATGCCGGATTGGCGACCTCGGCTTCCAGATTGACGGACCGAAGCGATGGACTCTGAGCGGGATTGATTACAAGAATCAATCGGTCGCCACCCGGGACAGCGCCTACGGAACGGTTCTCAACATCGAAGGCGTGGGACTGCTCGGAACAGCGCACTTCCTTGATATTCCGGGCCGGCCGGGGGGCGTTGAAAAAGAGAACGTGACCGGGCTGCAGTTCATCGTTGATGGAGCACCTGTGAGTTCCAATGTCAGACAGCTGCATCTGGCCGGCCAGTCTTTTCAAATGCATCGAACGTCCACCATCCGATCGGTCCAACTGCATTCCCGAGTTTCCGTTCACAATGATGTGCTGATCGAAACCGTGCGGTTGCAGACGAACACGGAAACTCGGCTGAAAATCTGTTATCCGCTGATGTACGCATGGTCGCCAGAGATGACGCATTATCTTTTCGGTGATGAAAGCGGAGTACAAAAGCGTGGCCAATTTCTGGCAACAGACGCTCCAACTGCAGAGGGGCTCGAACGAACGGCTCGATGGATGGCCGTGTATGACGCTGCACACCAATGCGGTGCTGTTTGCCGGTTGCAGCAACAGCCGGCGTCGGAAGACGTCTGGCTTCAATACACGGACGCTCCGGATGTGTATCGCAAGCTAAGACTGATGAGCTTTTCGGAGAAAACCATGCCGGCCGGATTCGATGGAACGTATCAGACAGCCGTGGGCTTCTTTATTGCCGAGAAGGCTGCCTGGGAAGAAGCGGCAGTCAACACGCTCACGAAATTGAAAGGCGTCACGGAAAGCAAACGCTAATATGCGTGGGCTCGACAATAACCGCTCGGCCACGAACGATCAACGAAAACAGCCCTGCGGCGTTTGTACACCGCAGGGCTGTTTTTCATTAGATGTCACTGTCAGCGGACGGAACCGACGCCAGCGAAACTCGATTCGATAAGGTCGGCCGTTTGCTCCTGCGGCGACATGTTTTGAGTTCAGTTCGCTTCGATCGAGCATGGCAAAGAAGCACAGCATCGACAACGGAAACGAGCCCCGGAAATCATACCGGGTTTAGTAGCGGAACACCCCACCGAGACTGAACCCGTTGACGAAGACCTGACCGAGATCGACGTTCTGCTTGATATCTGCGAGGCGTGCTCCGGTGCCATCCACCGCTGTATCATAAACGACGTTATCGAAGGCCTGGCTGACGCCGGTCAGAACCATAAAGTCGTATCCACCGTAGATCGAAAATTGCGGCGAAACATGCAGTTCAGCTGCCAGATTGATCTGCGTCACCGTTCCGAAGTCGACCGTGCGGTCGCGATAGCTGGTCCCTGCAACTCCCTGATAGACAGAGCTGACTCTGGACGTATTGTCGTTCAAACCCATCATGATGCGAGGTGTTGCACTGAGGGTGAAATACTTCGAGGTCAATGCTGCCCGACCACCCATTTGTGGTCCATAGAAATTATTGACCGTGCTGGAATTCACAGAGGTTATCGGTGTTCCAACGCTGGTGCCGGAGAATCCGAATCCCTCATCAAGATTGACGTATCGAAAACCTCCCAGCCATTGCCACGAAGCGCCCGCACCGCCGGGAGCGGATTTTTCCGTGAGCAGTGCGAATTCTGAGCCCCACATCTGCGAATCCATTTTTGCAGAGAAGGATTCAGAGAAGATCAACGCATTCAGGTCGGCAACAGTCCCTGGCAGACCGTCAGTGAGCAGCGGCACCGCCAGATTCGGAAAGTCCGTGGTTCCAAAGGCAACATCCGTCAAGCCAACACGAGTGCGTGCGGCACTAAGATCTTCTGCGGCCATCGAAGACGTCGATTGCTCCATGCCGAAGAAACTGAGTTCCATCTCGCCGCCTGTCAACGCGACACCTAACGTGCCACGGATGCCGGGGACGTCTTGATTGTCCAGTGCAGATGCGTAGGGAAACAAGGCCTCGCCAATGTCCGCGCCGCCGTTCAGATTGTCGAGCAGTGGAACAGTCTGCGTTTGTCCCTGCACTTCGCCGGCCGAGTTCGTTTGTAGGCCAACGACCGGCGCGCCAATCAGGTCATGACTGCCGCCGTGATAGTTCCACATCAGGAACTCAAGCTTCAGCCAGCTTTGACTGGCCACCTTGCCAACGAATCTCTCAATGGGACGATTTTCGTCCCACAGCTGAGTATTTCCTCGCTGGAAGTGGTCCTGAATCGGGTAGCGGCCTCCAGGTCCTGGAGGTGCCGGGCGATCACTGTAGATCGCATCCTGAGCGCTGACCAGGGACGAACTGGAAATCAGGCAGGCGACGGCTGCTGCGAAAGAACGCAGGTTCGGACGGATCATGCGAGCCGGACCTTCATCAAAAAGTCAGATCATCCATAGACAATCACTGGAGGAAATTTTTCCGCCAGCGCCGAAGGCAGACAACTCGGTCGCCATGGACAGTACCCAACCGTGTAGAAAACACAGTCTGCTGTCGTCGATATCGTCCGGTTGCGACTTTGAACTTTGATCCAATTGTTCCGAACAGGTTGAATTTGATGTTTGCAGGGATGATTCCGGTCATACCGGCTCCAACGGCAATCTCTGGCGACCAGTTACCTGCCCCGGAAAGGCTCGGGAACATGCCCGAATACGTCCCGTTGATCCCCAACCTGTCAGTTTTGAAGTTGCGCGTTTGTGATTATCCGAACCCCAAGCGTCAGCGAGGGATTGCGTTTTTCCGGTTTCGCAACCGTTCCCCGGAGTCCCTCGCTGACGCTTCGCGTTATGACAAATCCCTTTGTTTTCACACTATTGATCAAACGCGGGTCCGAAGATCGCAATTGCAGAATTTGTCAGTGAGGGGCTGGAGTTCTTGTGTGTTTGCGACGTACATCAAGTCATCCATCCAGAGATCCTGATTCTGGGACCCCAAGCCCGTGAAAACCCAGGCGCCGACCGCCACGCCTCTCTACTGCACACACAAACACTTGTGACAAAAGAGCTACTTGCACGGTCCAGCAGATTTTGCTGATTGCCGTCTGGCTACGTCACGGTTCTCCGACTTATCCGAGAAACATGGCATTCCCGAGGAAAATTGGACTCCCGCCAGGGGCAGCTCATATTGACCCAAAAAACGGGGACTCAGATACTTACCCTGTGACTTCTCTCTCAATCCTTCTGCGGATGCGCGCTCTTCTGACACCGCAGCGGTCAAAAGTTTACTTCACAGCCGGCAACACAATGGACTGTCGTTGCATCTTTCTAACACTGTTTGCAGTTGGCCTTGTTCCGTCTTTCACAGACGCGCAGGTTAGTTCGCCAGGCAGCGTCGTGCCCGATGCGGCGAATTCCGATGTTGTGATTCTTGTGCTTGTCGACGGACGACTTTTGAACGGTCACTGCCTGCCACGACCGGATGGGTATGACATTCAGGTGCCCGGCGGTCGCATGTTTGTGGAATCCCAGCGAGTCCGCTTCATTGCGAAGTCCATGGAAGATGCTTACCAGCGGATGCGTGATTCGTATCCATTGCTGACTCCAGAGGTTCATCTGGAACTCGCGCAGTGGTGTACTCGAAACAAGATGCCTGAACAGGCTCGCCGCGAAGTCCTGGATGCACTGCGACTGGATCCTAATCGCCTTGATGCAAAACGGATGCTGGAGACCATGGTCGCGATCTCCGCCGACCCTTCCGGCAGGACATCAGGTTCCGGCCTGACCGAATACCCTTCGACCAGGCAAACACTCGCGTCTCCGATGGAAGCAAGATCGTTGGCCGGACTGTCTCGCCCTGTCGCTCAGTCTTTCACGCGACACGTACAACCTCTGCTGATGAATAAGTGCGCCAATGGTGGTTGCCACGGCGGCGGACATACGTCTTCGTTCCATCTTGTGTCTGCACATCGTGGAACAAATACGTCCATCGCTGAAAGGAATCTCGCAGCAGTCCTGAAACAGATCAACTTTTCTGACGCCGCTTCCAGCCCTCTGTTAAGCGGCATCGACGGGACTCATGGCGGACTGACCACTCCGATCTTTCGAGGCCGCAGTGGAAATCAGCAACTGAATCTTCTCCGCGACTGGGTTCGTATGGCGGCAAACGATATCGCACCGGGGACGGCGGGATCTGATGCCGCAGCACAGGAAGATGAAGAATTCGCCGGATCTGTGTCTTTGGCATCCGCCAATGTGACGGATAGCGGCCAATCTAAGTCCGACTCTACAACGGGTCTGTCTGTCCTTGAACAGGAAGAACAGATGCAGCCAACTCGCAAGATTTCAACTGCAGAAACCGACGCTCAATTTCTGAAGCAGGCCGCGCGAGCACGAAATCGCGACGCGTTCGACCCTTCTGTTTTCAATTCTCGTTTTCACTCTCGAGCTGCTTCCGTCGTAAGTCCGCAAACCCGCGAGTCCATCGAACAAACCGGCAACTCAGGTTCTACCGGTGAGGCTCGTTCGGGACCGTAAAATTTCAACAGACAATTTGAATTCCACCGGTAATGCCGACGACCAGACGGCTGCAACCGTTATCCTGCAGAGGATCTTTAATATGATCAGAAAACCTGTCTTATTTATGGTGGCTTCGAGCTTGCTGTTCTGCAGTGGCTGCGCTGCAAAGAATCGCTGGTTTTCTCGTAAAGATTATGACGAGATGCAGGATCCGTTCATGGATGCCGATGCGCTCGCTGCGGATGACGAATCGAATGAGCGTCGAAGCGCAGACATTAAAGAAGGACGCGCAACGCTGGGAGAGCAGGAGTCGTCGGCTGAAACCGGCAGGTCTCCGAAAACCGGAAAATCCATACTTCAGACGGGCGCATCCAGCGACGGCGTGGCGGGCACCGGCTCCTTTTCCAACGCGACCCGTTCGGACAAAGCAGCTGCGAGTTCACCAACCGCAGATAAGAATGTAATCAAATCCTATCAGGGTCCGGCTCTGTCAGATTTTCTGAGTAAGAAGGCGGCTGTCGCAGAAGCCGGGGCAGCCGTCGAACAGTTGCCATCGACGATCGCATCTGCTGCTGCAGCAACCGCCCGGCCATCCGGAATAGCGCCCACCGCAACGAGCCCCCGCGCGGTGTCACCAGCCGCTCGAGCTGCCGCACTGCCTGACCTGTCGCATGAAGTCGCTGGATTTAGTGAGTTCCTGCAGGACGGTTCGGCTACGGCCAGCGCGAAGGCATCTCAGGCGACAGCCGCGGCGATAGATACTGTCGAGCGGCCTGTGGAAGATTTTGCCTCCTGGGCCACTCAGGAACAGCAACGCTGGAATTCGGCCGCGGGCGATGCCGGCGCGGCTGTGTCGTCAGCGAAGGCGGCGTCCGTCTCTACTATGAATTCGATGAAGACCGCTTCAAGGACGGCCGCTGCTGCCGTCGTCGAAGAAGCTGATTTCGGAAGTCCTGACTTCGAGGAAATGGACACGACAGAACCGCTGATGAAACGAGCAACCAGCGCCGCCAACGCTTTTGAAGCCGACGTGAATTCAGCTAAAAATGCGGCTGCAGATCTGGCAGAGAACCCGTTCGATGTAGAGTTTGACACTCCGCAGCCAAAGCAGGCTGTCCGAAAACCTGCGTCGCCAAAGACGGTAAAGAAGTCTCTGGACTCTTCCTTCCAGATGGACAGCGGCTGGAAACCAGCCAACTTGGAAACGCCTTAGTTCTTCCGGACGCCAATGGATGGCCGGATGTTTGCAACGAGGCCATATCTGGCATCCGTTGGATCAACGGCCTCATCAGGCGGCGGAAGGTTTTGCAACCGGCTGTTCGTCGTAAAAGAAATTGGCCATCAGATGCTCGGCACAAAAGACCAGGATTAGCAGTCCCATTAGGAACGGAAACAGTTCGACACCCAGCCGACCAGCTCGCACAGCTCGTTGAAGCTCACTAACGTTGTGAACAATGCTGACTCGTTCTTTACCCAGCATTTGGAACAGGCTTTCGTCCGTGATGCGAGTCAGATCGGTCTCCTCGTCATCAAAGTTGACTGCGAACGCTGCCTGATACGGGCTTCGAGACTCAAACGGCTTCAATAGATAATGACCGGGATCCACGGCGTCGGTCAGCAGCACAGCGGACTGGTCAACGGGAAGCGTATCGCGAGTCTGCCGTCCTCCCGGTCGCCGCAAAAGAAACTGTTCAAATCGCTGACTCACAGGGACGGGCAATTCAACCGCTTCCCCTGCCTGAAAATTGCGTTTCAGATCGTTGGCTCCCGTGACGTGCTGCAGCAACTTGTCAGCCAGCATTACGAAACTCCAGCTGGTGACGAAGTTATTCCACTTGCTGCCGCCGTCACTCAAATTGTCCATCGCTGACGTAAACAGCAGACATCTGCCCTTTCCTACGTTCCGTTCGATCAGCGCGGGAAGGTCTTTTTCGCCCATATACGCCATCAGCACGGACGCGTCCGCAGCAAGTTCGACCGCCCAGCGTCGATCAAAAACGACAGCACCAAGTTCAGCGCTGGCACCGTCCAGGTTCACAAATTCTTTCATGATCGGATGCTGCGGATCCGCGATACGCAGCCGACCAGGTTCATTTCGAAACGGCACAGTTCGAATAGGAACCGCGGGAAGAAGAGCCTTCGCAGAATCGACGTTCCATGCGAACGGATCAATGCGATCTGACCCCGCGACAATAAAGACACCTCCGCCGGATTCTGTGAAACGTTTCAGCTCATTCCAAAACGATTCCTCCGGACGCGCACAGTTCACCAGAAAGACAGCGTCAAAGTTTGACAGTGACTGCTGAGTCACCTGCGCCGTCGCCACGCTGATACATTCACAGGAAGCCGTGCCCAGCATCTCGAGCTCAGTCGGCACGAAAACATGCTTGAAGTACTGGCTCTCTTCCACGCGATCGGAAACCAGCAGCAGCCGCGGCCGCGGACGAATTCCGCACGAGAAATATCGAACATTGTCATCCGCCAGCGGATCTTCTGACGTCAGCCTGACTAATCCTTCCATGAACTTCTGCTCGCTGCTCGCTCGCACAACTGTCTGAACCTGTGCAGTACCGTTTTGAAGATTGACAATCTGCGGTGCACCGAACCGCGCGGCGACACCACTTTGATCGATGAGCCAGGTTTCGACTGTCGGTGTTCCCACAGTCCCAACGGTGCTGACGACATTCATGCTGAGCACAAGATCGCGACCGGCAACTGTTGTTTGTTCCGAAAGCCGGAGTCTGGAAACTGCCGTGTTGACTGGTTGAGTCACGGAGACATCGACAAGGTACACCTGGAGCCAGTCGAGCTGCGTGAGGAGATCGGCAATTCCACTCTCGTCCGGTTCCTGCCAGGCCACTTTTGAAAAGTCGCTGAAGACGTAGATCTCACGAGCGAACAAGTCGGCACTGCCTCCCGTTCCGGCGTCTTCCTGAACTCGCTTACGATCGTCAATCTGCGCCTGCATGGCCGCTTTGATTCGTCGATTCAAACTGTCCGGCACAGCGGTGGGTTCGAGTGTATCGAGTCGGCCGCCAGCTCCCGCCAAATCCGCCTGAAAGATGATATCTTCGTCGGCAGCGATTCCGGAAATCGCAGCTCGGCTACCCTGCGGAAGGCGTCCCAAATGTTCTTTGACAGCGTCGCGAGCGTATTCCAGTCGCGTTTTATTTTCATGGCGATACTTCATGCTGTAGCTGGTATCGAGGATAAAAATGGCAGCGACCGGAATGTTCTCGGTGGCTTCCGGTCGAGGCGATGACAGTTCCGCACGAACTCGCAGCCCCCATGGAACTCCCACTCCCGTGAGCGCCGCCAGAAACCCGCCCAGCACACACCACATTCGCAGTTTTCCGTGGCGCTCGCGAGTGTCGACAGACAGCGAAAGCGGATTCGATTTCCGTGTCAGCCAGAAGTACGTTCCCACTGCGCCGCCGACTGCCAATGCTAGAGCCAGCCATTCCCAGGGTTGCAGGCCGTACCGAGCGGCGGGCAGAGAAGGTCGCGCGATTGCCAATACAAGAACAGCGATAAGCAGGGCGCGAAGGAACAGCAGCAGCCAGTGTCGCAGCTGCATCCGCCGCGCGTTCGACGGCTGGCGAGATTTCAACAGACGCAGCGCAGGGAACTCAATTCGCTTCGGCTTCGCGCGCATGACCATGTGCAGGATGACGGGAACGGCAGCCAGCAACAGTCCAATCAGCAGACTGGAATTGATCAACGTCATGCAAAACTTTTCCGCGACGGCAAAAACACTTTAGAACGCCTGATAAAAACGATCGCATGGAGTCGGATTCGTGAGAATTCGCCGATGTTCTCGAGTAGCCGCATTCGTAAGAATTTGGACACGATTCTGAACTCTCACGAATCCAGCAGCGGTTCGGTTAGAGCCCATGATGATAGTGGCGTCCAACGTCATGTGGCAAGCAGCTGATAGCCATGGCGTTAGAACTGGGTGCAGTTGCGGATTTCGGTTTGTCCTCCTTGCCGAGGTGGACTGCTCGGCATGTCGCGATCATGCGTGCACGTCAGCCAATGTCCAGGGCCGCTATTTCTGTCGCTCGGTGCACACAAGGTTCGCGTTGCGGCGAAAGTGCTGTCCGGCAGAAACAACGCACTTTCAGATGCGGCAGTGACTGCACACGAAATCGCACTTAAGCTGAATCGGTCAGATCATAAAAAAAAATGGCCAACGGCGGAGGTGTAGCAATTGCACCAATTTGGCAAAAAGTCCGAATGTAAAGAAACGTAACGGTCCGATGAATTATGCAGATAAGCATAGTCATGAGGCGATTGACGATAGCGACACTGGATTCGGTGAGCGCGATCAGGCAGGCAGAAGTGACATCTTTCTAATTGAAGCAAGCTGAACATTCGTTGTTCAGGAACTGGCAGGACCACATCCGGGGGGATTTTGGTTCGCCAGTCTGCATAGGCAGTAGTAGCCAAATCCGGGGGGAGTGCACATGAAGTTTCGACATCCATTAGTGCTATTGCTTGGTGGATTGCTTTCAGCCTCCGGCATCGGATGCTCGGCCATCACCGCCGTTGTCGGTGATTCCCGCCCAGCGGCACGCCAGGGTCGCGATTCGGCCGGGCAGATGGCGGCAATCGCACGAGTTTTTGAGAATCAGGGACGCTACGGCCAGGCGGAGGTCATGTATCGGAAGGCGCTCAAGCAGAATCCGAACGACCCCACGATTCGAACGCAGCTACAGCAGCTTGCGGAACGTCGAAAAGGAAAAAATTTCGCAGCGGACCCTGTCAAAGAAGCGATTGCCCAGGCGGATTCCGCAGCATCGGCAAGAACACATTCTCCAGCGGCCTCAGTGGCCCCTCAGTCTAAAGCTCTGGCGAGCGTCGGAACCAGCAGTGGCACCAACACCGGGACTAGCACCGGCATGGCTCAGGCGTTACCGGGTTCCAAAACGATAGAGCCGACTCCGAACGCTCCCGCGGCGATTGTTTCTTCCGTCTTAACACAGCCGAGCTCCGAACTGGCTGAGGAAATTGAGGCTGGGGCAACCTCGGCGGTAACGACAGCAGCAGCGACGGTGAATTCCACCATCAACCATGTAAAGGCAGTTTCTGCCGAAATTGTATCGCCTGCGCCGGAACTCCGATCAAACACGGTGACCGCGGAAGAGATTCTGGCGGTTGTCGACACCTCAGCAGAACACTCCGATCTGCTGCTTCGCGGGCTTCGGTATGGTGACTCGCTCGAAGCTCAGTGCCTTGCCGCTACGCTCATGGGAGATTGTGATACCGACAATGCGGAGATCCGCAAGGCACTCGAAACCGCAAGTCATTCGGCAAAAGATACTTACCTGCGACTTGCGATCACTGATTCCAGAATTCAGAGAAACGAGCACGACGCGAAAACCGCTGCGTGTCTTATCAGCCTGATGGAAGACGGGCCAATGGACGTTCGCATTCAGGCCTGTTCAAGCCTCCGTCATTTCGCTGGCAGTGATTCACAGACAGACTGTGTGCAGGCGCTTGCAGCATTGCTCGACACAGATTCCCCTGACCTTCGCGCGGCTGCCGCAGTCACGCTCGGTGATTTCGAACAGCTGTCTCCTGCGGTAGTGGCCAGGCTTATTTCGATCGCTCGAAGTGACTCCAGCAGCGAAACTCGTGAGGCTGCCCGAGCAGCAACCGCTCGCTACGAAGGACGGTCACCAAAAGCGGCAATGACAATTGCCCCTCTCGGGGAATAAATCGGGATAGAATTTTTTCACTGTCACCATTGGCGTGACAGTCTGGAATCGTGGCTCAAATATCAGCCAGGGACTGGCTGATCGGACGGAGACAGGAACATGATTCGGAAATCCATGAAAGCATGGCTCGCCCTGCTGTTTTTTGCCGCAGCCGGTTGCAGTGCAATTCAGGATCACTGCATTAGCTTTGAGACCAGCACCCGCAACTGTGTACTTGCCGAAAAGGGCTGGATGCGATGGTCGTCCTGCTACAAAGGCATGGACAATAAGATGCATTTCGCCAAGGGCTTCAAAGAAGGATACCAAAATATCCTTGAAGGCGGAAAAGGCTGTCAGCCAACGTTGCCGCCTCGTTGGTACTGGAAGCCGTGCTATCAGTCAGCCGCAGGTGGATTAAAGATTGCGGCATGGTTTGATGGTTTCACTCACGGAGCCGTTGCTGCTCAGCAGGACGGATTCGGCAACATGCAGCAGTTGCCAATCTCGCCGACAGCTAAGGCGAACTGGATGACCCGACAGGCACCTCCTGCTGCGGCCTGCTTTGCCGGAATGAGCGAGGGGAATAAGTCGGATCCGGTTACAACATCGGAGATACGCGACGCTGGCATACCAGAGGAGCCTCCGAAGGAATTGAGGCTGACACCCGAAGTCGAAATGGAGTCTGCCGCAGAACCTGAGATTCCTGTTCGGCCCTATGACGACTCCGGAAGCACGCGGTAGCGGCAGATATCGTCAGGTCTTTGGCTAAGAACATAGCAGTTTGAATTTATCCGCCACTCAATCACGGCGGTTGGTTTTCTTCAATAAGTCGTCCATGCCTGGGCGCTCACGGGATCCTGGAGGATAGTCAGATGTCTGGTTTTAAAATGTCCGCCGATCAATCATTGCTCCGTGCCGGTCAGAGAACCCGTCGATTTCTGCTCGGGCTCATTACAGCCGCATCGCTGGCGGAGTCTGGCTGCCAGACAATCAACGCGGTGCCGGTGTCGCGAGTTCCTTCTGAAATCCTGTCGACGGAGCTGAAAGATAACTTCAAGGACATCTCTCTGCTGCGTCTTCGCCAGGATCCGCCCGATACCTACTTGCTTGGCCCTGGCGATGTGCTTGGGGTTTACGTCAAGGGTGTTCTGGGCGGTGAAGAAGAACTGCCTCCGGTTCACTATCCCGAAGACGGTAATCGTCCGCCAGCGATTGGTTACCCCGTCCCGATTCGCGAAGACGGATCACTGGCCCTGCCTTTCATTGATCCTCTGAAAGTGGAAGGCATGTCGCTGGTAGAAGCCACGACAGCCGTTCAAGACGCCTACACTTATCCTCGGGAAATCATCAAGAAGGGTGAGGAAAGTATCATCGTCACTCTGATTCAGGCTCGTAAAGTGCGAGTCCAGGTTATTCGCGAAGAAGCCGGCGGCCAGGAAGGTGTTTCCAAGCGAGGCACGGGGAAGGTTGTTGACCTGCCGGCTTATGAAAACGACGTGCTGCACGCCCTGAATGAAACAGGCGGGATGCCAGGTACGGATGCGAAGAATGAGATTCTGATTTATCGAGGACTCTTTAAGAGTGGTGTTGATGCAGACACAATCCTGACGGAAGTTTGTCAGAGTGACTGCGACGATCCTTGCTTCTGCAATGAAACACCACTGCCGGATCCTCCAAATGTGACTCGTATTCCTCTGCGATACAACCCCGCAAATCCTCCAGTGTTCTCGCAGAAGGACATCATCCTGCAGGACGGAGACATCATCATCATCCGCAGCCGCGATCGTGAAACATTCACAGCAGCTGGTGCGCTCGGTGGTGGGGAATTTGCACTGCCGCGTGACAAAGATCTGGATATCATCGGGGCCGTCGCCATGGCACGCGGTGGACTGGGCCAATCGGGAACCGGCGTAATGGCCATCGGTGGTGGCGGCGGCGGCGGTATGGGTGGTGGCGGTGGCGGTGGCGGTCGGGGCGGCGGTTTTTGCCAGCCATCTGAAGCGGTGATCATCCGCGAGCTTGCGTGTGGAGACTCGATTGCGATGAAGGTCGACTTAAACCGGGCTCTCGAGCATCCTTCAGAACGAGTTCTCATTCAGCCCAACGATGTCGTTCTCGTCCGATACACACTGGCGGAAGAATTGGGAAATGTGTTCCTGAGCGTCTTCCAGATTAACTATCTTCTTGGCAGCGGGATGCGGAACTAACGCAAGGTCAGCCTGAGAATCGAAGTTGCTGGTTCTCCTTCGTGTCCTCCTTATCGTTATGGAGCTGGACTAAAACGGACCTGCGACAAATTGAAACGAGGCCCGGCTTTCTTAAGCCGGGCCTCGTTCTTTTGTTGCTCTTCCACATCGTTTTAAAAGCGCGATGGAGGTCGTCAACTACGCACTGTCGGCCGAACTACTTCTTCACAACCCAGATATTGCGATAGACAACCGGATTCCCGTGGCCCTGCAGGTAGATGACGTCCGGTCCGGCAGCTTCTGGATTCTTGCCTGGTGTGCCATGAGTCAGTTCGAGATCGTCGTGAATCAGAATTCCATTCTGCCGAATCGTGACTCGAGCGTTCGTCACCTTCTTGTCATTCGCAAACACGGCCGCTTTGAAGTCCATGTCATAGGTCTGCCATGTGAGTGGTGGAAAGCAGGCGTTCACTTTTGGTCGGGCGATTGAATAAATCCCGCCACACTCGTTGTTTTCGCCTTCAAGTCCGAACGAATCCAGCACCTGACATTCATAGCGTCCCTGCACATACACGCCGCTGTTGCCACGTTCCTGGCCACGTGCCCCTGGACGGAATGGGGTTCGGAATTCGATGTGCAGCGTATGGTCGCCGAACGTGTCTTTGGTTTCGCAATCC
>QWOO01000168.1 GCA_003669615.1 Planctomycetota bacterium | reverse complement strand
GTGAGACATGCATCGGCTCCATGGTTGAAGATGGGAGCCGCGACTTCGCCCTGGGAATTCGGATGCTGCCCAAGTCTGAAATTATCAGACTGCAAGGGACCGCAATTCTTCAGGACTCACTCTCGGCCCCGAAGAGAACTCAAAATCGGGTGACTGCATCTCCACAGTCACCAGCGAAGGTCCTCTCGGGGCAATGCTGTATCTCAGTCGCTCCAATAAACTCTCAGGAGCATCCATTTTGGCCGACGGCGTATCAACGTCTCGACCGTAAACCGGCGGCCCGCGAGGCTGACATTCGTATCTCAATTCCGCCGGAAAGCTGCCTAAAACCGGCAGCGGTACCATTTCAAGCTCATCGTAGAAGACGGAACAAGATCCGCCCCACGCCGCAAGATGCCGAAGGCTGTCACGTTGTCTGCGCGTCTGCGAGTGCTCGTTCCACGAATTCGTCTGAACATCTCGCGATACCGAACCCTGTTTTGCCGGAACCGGTGACGGGCGAGTCTCTGTGCTGGCTGGACTTCGATAACCCGCGCCGGACGACGGACGCTCATCCGCAGGATTCATGATCCAGGTGAGCCAGTCCAAAACCTGCCCCAGGTCCTCCGTCATCTCTGCGGACTGGCCTGCACGAGGTTCATTGCCCGGCAGGGGCGCTCGTTCAGCATCCGCGAAAGAACGACGAGTGGCCGTGTCCCCGATGATCCACTTTCCGGATTTCAGCAGATTCCATCCGCGTCGCACTAAACCCGGAACAACACCGGGCAGGGTCAGACCACGAGTGAACTCAGATCGGGCCTGCAGCGGCCCGTTCACATCAAGAGCCGCATGAGTCCGAACACCTTGTAGTCGGACATCTGACGCTGACCTGTTCAGTTCAGCAACGTTCTCAGTCTGCTCATCCGCGGATAGCCACAGCTTTGAAACCGAAGTGAGACCCGCGTCTCCAACGATCAGACTGCCGTCAAGAAAAACCTCATCAATCAGTCTGACCGGATCGGTCAACTCGTCCGGAACGAAAGACGCTTCCGGCAGCACATCGCGAATGTTCCCACTTCGATTCGAAGTGATCTCTGAAGGCAGGCGAGCCGGTTTCTCCGTCGCAGCGTCACGGCCCGTATTCGCCATGCGCGAAGAAGGATCCGGTGCGGCATCATCAAATCGAAAGGAACTGTCCTTAACAGCCGGAGGCCTCTGAAAGGAAAACTCCAAAGTTCGGTATGGTAGAAGTATCCCGAAAATTTCAGTCGTATTGGATAAAATCAGGTCTTCGGCAACCGCAGCATCCAATGGAGCAAGTGAGTTGTTGCCGAGGCCCAGCACAGTGACGGCAATAACGTCGCCCGACCAGCCTACGACCGTAACTTGCTGATCGCTTTTGCCCCAGTCCAGGACAACCCGGACGTTGATCGGTGCTTGAGCAGTGACCACGTCCGAAGGCCCGACAGTCGCAGTCAGCTGAGGGACGCCATCAGATACAGTTGCCAGGCTCATCGCATGATCGCCGGACACCTCAGCAACCTTCGACGTCTGAACTGGCTGAAAAGAAACAATCGCTGCGGAAAGCTGGCCGCGGAACGAATTGACGACCCTGGCCACATCGGACATCCCTGAGTCCCACATCCCTGAGTCCGACATCTCGGCCGCGTCTGACTCGACCGGTTGACCAGGTAGTTCTCGCGAATTTAAGTCCTGTGGCACAGGGCTGATGGAGCTGAGCACCTGACGAACTTCGAGGGATTCCAGGCGAAGACTGGCGGAAGCTCCAATGGCTCGCCTTGGCCGACGCAACCCCGCGGAACCGCTCAGCGCGCGAAACAGCCGTCGGGCAGCAGAGTCACCTCCGCGTTCCCGTTCGGGCTTTTCAAACAACTGAAAGATCTGCCAAAAATTCACTCGCCAGCTCCCTGCAACCTTGGGTTGCAGCCAAGAACAGGCTCAAAAAACGCCGAAGACTCCGTTTCCGGCGTACTACCCATTTCGGGGGACAAGCATCGCTCGGAATTCCGGTAGCTTCTGAGAAAATCAGAATGTTCGCCAGATCATGAACATCACAATTCGGTGAGGCAACGACAATCTGCATGTTCCGCTGCCTTCCGATCAATCCCGGACTTTACTGTGTTGTTCCGCGTTATCGCGATGGCAGAACCCGAATCTTGCGAGGTTTTTAAGCGTGTGGTACACAGGAAGAAAGATCCCAACCAATCTCATCACCGGTTTTCTGGGCACGGGAAAGACAACGGCGATTCGTGAACTTTTAGCGCATCGCCCGGCTGGAGAACGCTGGTCCGTATTTGTCAATGAGTACGGCATGGTGTCGATGGACGACCTGATGTTTGACAACACCAGTCCGGAAATTCAGATCCAGGAACTCGCCGGCGGCTGCTTTTGCTGCACCACCTCCGGAATGCTCGATACCGTCCTGATGCAATTTATACGACGCACGCGCCCCGACCGACTCCTGATCGAACCGAGCGGAGCAGGGCACCCGGCACGCGTCATCGACACTCTGCGAAGTGAACGCTTCCAACAGGCCCTTGATCTGCGAGCCACGATCTGCCTGGTGGACCCGAAAGACTTTGAAAATCCTCGCGTGACCAACAATGAAGGTTTTTCTGATCAGATTCAGATGTCCGACGTTGTGGCGATTAACTGGACTGACAAACGCAGCCCCGAGCAGACACTGCGATGCCGGCAATGGATCGAGCAGTTCGATCCGCCAAAACTGCGAGTCGCTGAAATCCAGTTCGGCCATCTGGACCCGGCCTGGCTCGATCTGTCAGGAACGGTTGTCCGAAAACCTCGCTTCGAAAACGCTCATGCCGCAGAACATCATCATGCCCTTAGTCACTCGCATGAAGACCATGCTCCCGAGGAACTGATTTCTTTAGCCGGAACGCTTCCAACCGATCAGCCCATTCGCCTCGAAAATCATGGGGGCGGCCAGCGCGCCTGTGGATGGATTTTCCCGAACACTGTCGTCTTTGATTATGACCGGCTGTTCGACTATCTGGGATTCCTGCAACCCACGCAGCGTGTGAAAGGAATCTTCCAGTGTGCCGACGACTGGTGGCTGATGAACCGAAAGGCACATGAGGTTTCCATCACACCGACCGCCTATCGGCGAGACAGTCGGCTGGAGATCATCACCGACAATGATCAGCTCGACTGGCTGGAGGTCGAAACCAGATTGCTTTCCTGCATTGTGCGATCTAAACCAACTTCCCCAGAGCCAGCGTAATCATGCCAAACTTTCCCCTGCCGCTTGATCTCACGGCCGCTCATGCACTCTCTTCAATTCACAGTCAATGCTGGAAACTTCTGAATACCGCTGCTCGCGGAAATGAAGCCGGCTGGAGACTGCCGGTCCTTGCCACATCAATGCAGAACGGCTGTCGTCAGAGAACTGTCGTACTAAGAAACGTTCAGGCAGACCGTGCATCGCTGCTGTTTCACACCGACAAACGATCGCCCAAAGTCCAGCAGATCGAAGCCGATCCGAACGTCTCCCTGTTGTTCTACGATCACGATCTCGCAGCGCAGCTGCAGATTGAGGGGACCGCGAACATTCACCAGAATGACGATCTTGCCACGATGGTTTGGGAAGAAGGCACGCCGGCCAGCTTAAAGATGTATTGTGCGCCGCTTGTCCCGGGCGTGGTCTGCCAGACTGCGGAGTTCAACACGCCGGCCTCGCTGCAGGGTCGCATTCCTGATCGTGCGGAGATTCTTAGCGGACAGTCCACTTTTTGCGTCATCGAAGTCGTTGCTAACACCATCGAATGGCTGCGACTTTCGAGAGACGGCAATCTGCGTGCGAGATTTTTCTACGAAGCCGGACGGCTGCAAACGGCCGAGTGGATGGCGCCGTGATTGAGTCGACACCGTGATTAAGCCGCCCGAATGTCATCGTGAGAATCACAATGAAACCAGGAACGCCTCACAGAACCGGGACTGGCTCCCGGTTTTGTTTGAGCCGTCAAGGAAACTGATCTGCTCCTCGAAACGGAACTCAGGCATTGATCCCTGAAATTCGGTAGCCGTGGTCGCCAATGAGTTCGCAGCCGGAAAGAAATCTGTCTTCCTGGCCAATGATCCAGCGCACGATTCCTTCCAAACAGTTTTCTCTATTGCCGCTCTGCCATGAGAAGCGGACTTTTGTTTCCACCGGCGGAGCGATCGGAACCTGCAGGCAGAGACCTTCACGAGAGTAGTTCATGACGACAGCCGGAACCGACCTCTCGCCATCGAGCGTCCACTCAAACGAGCCCGGCGTAGTACAGGCATAACGGATACTGGTTCTGGGGCAGCCAGGCAGTTTCACGGCATAGTCTTCCGGAAACTTTTCCTGCAGTGCAATGCCGGCCTCGGATTCGCTCTTTCCTGATCCAAGCCAGTGAACAATCCCTGGAATAGCAACGCCGTGATCCGCGTCCGACAATCCCCACAGGACCGTGACACGTTGCCCAATACTCAATGGGACAGATGTGCTGATGTGAACGTCGAAGCCCGCTGCGCTGAGAATCGAAATCGGAGTACGCCGACCTCCGGTTCCAATCACACCGGACGGACTCGACGCAATATGGCGAATCACATTGGAACCACCGAGACGAATCCGGCGTTGAACAATATTTTGCGGAGTGTTAATCACGAAGAGTACTCCAGGGCGTCCAGAAATCAGATCCAGGGACTGATCTCGAATGAACCCCGACTCGCCTTGCCAACTTTCTGAACTCCCAAGCTCGGTTTTCGAGATTCTAAGTTCCGTTGACGTAAAACCTGAGCCACTCGGTTACGGATCGCACATTCTGCAGGTCGACCGTCGGAACGAAATATCCCACTCTTACCGGCATCAGGCAGACAACAAAAAAGCCCGGCCAAAAAAGGACCGGGCTTTTGATGGCCTGCAAGCCACCAGGTTTCATGGCTTTTTATTGCTCGACTACAGAGAAGGAGAGGTCCAGCGTTGGATCGCTGTTAGTAGTTCCAATTAATACCGACGTTGAACGTGTTCTGAGTGAAGATGCCTCGGTCAGGCTGAACCTGTGGAAACAAATCCAGTTTAGGGTTCACTGCAGAATAATCGACAGACTGGTTCGGGTCGGCCACTTCGCCGACGAGCAGGAACGTCCAGCCGAGCCGCAGCTTTGCATCTTCCAGAATCTGTACGTTCTTCAGCACCGGCACATTTCCAAAGATCGGCAGCTCGGCGCCCAGAGACTGCTCAAACAGTGGCGAGAGATGAACGGACGACTTACTGTCGGAGAACGCATTCTGCGTCGGACCGTTCAGATTATTTGTGTCGAAGCCATCGTCCAGCGTAGTTGGAGTCGTTGTGTCATCCGGGTTCATATGATTGAAGATATTGTCTCCGCGGAGCGTAATCTTCTCGTTGTTGAACATGGCCGCCAGCTTGGTATGGCCGACGAATGAGACACCTTTTCCCTCATGCAGACGATAGTGCATCCCAAATTCCGGGCCGGCAAGATTACTCTTCACTTCACTGTCCAGATAGCCGCGCACCATCACCGGGTCGAACGGATTGATCTGGTTGAAGGTCAGGGCACCTGCCTCAAGTGGATCGTCTGTGATGAAGTTATTATCGTCATCACGGCCATTCCCCGCTGAAAAAACCTTGGCATTGTCGGGGGTATCGTTGTCTCCGGCATTTACTCCATAAGACAAGCCGCTGTCCGCCACCTGCAGACCAAAGCCTTCTTTAATGTTAAGATATCGACCACCCACAATGGTGTTGATTTTGAGATCGCCACGATCATAAAACGGCGTAAAAGCCGCATCGATCGAGCTGCCGATCGTCTGCAGCCGATGCTGCATCAGAAACTGGATGTCGTAGGGAACCGTGACTCCAAAGCCATTCCCGCCTTCTGTGTCGGTATCGGAAATCGTTCGACCGTCGCCAATGGGAATCCCGTACAGGTTCAGCAGTGTGCGGTTCAGAATATCCGAAGTGCTGCCAAAGACCGGGTAGGTAGTCGCATCCGCTTCGTCAAACGGTACACCATTTCCGAGGATTTGTCCCGTGGTGATACCGAAATCCGTCTGACCATTCGTATTGAATTGAGCAGGCAGTACGCGGCCACCGTTGGACTGCAGGGCGAGAATCGTGGCGGTATCGAGTCGCCCGGCGAGGGCATTTGCACGAGCGTCAAAGATTGAGGAATTGTCGGCACCCCAGCTGAAATCCAGCAACAGGCCCGAGCCGTCCGCATTCCAAAATCCACCACTTCCACGCATCCCGTGATTGATTAGATCCGCAATCTGGCCCGCATGGGCCGCGTTGAAATAGTTGTAATGCCCGAGACCGGTCACGATTTCATCGCTCTCCGGGTCGTTCTGCTGGTGATATGTCTGAGCACCGGAATACCCCACGATGCCCCGCATGTTACGGGTGCGTGTGTAGGTGTAGTCGAGGTTCATAAAGAAGTCGCGACGATGCGAAAACGGACCAAAGCCGTTGTTCGAGTCGCGGTACCACAGCCCTTCAGAGTTATAGTTCTGTTCGAACAGTGTCTGATAAGGAGACTGTGACGGATAGGCCTGATACCCCGCTGGAGAGTTTCCCTGCGGCATTGGCTGCTGCGGAACGGGCGGGGCATATTGAGCCTGAACGCTGCGCCCGGCCGCCAGCATTAATATGAAGGGCACGAACGCCTTGAGTGAGTGCCGAATCCGCATTGATCCATCCTTGGAGAAGCTGCAGTAAATCACTGCCTTCGCTGATGTTCTCCCTTCTGATGACAACTTCGTGTGCACGGCCCAGCCGACACAGTCTGCGCATCAGAACGGTCTTGACGGAAGTATCGGTCAGGCAATTTGAGAAACTGTAGCGATTGTCAGGGATGTGCCGGGTTTTCGCAGGAGCCCGTCTGTCAGGGCTCACTGCTCAAGCTCAAAAACGCTACTTCAGATCAAAAAAACGGCCAGAACAATAACTTCTGCGCCCAGCGCACCGATGTGGGTGGCGGCACCAGAACCCAATTGCAATCTCAGCAGCTCTCCAGGGAAACTCGCAGTCGTTCGGCACGTTGTGCCGCTGGCAATCATCAATCACAGCAATTTGCCGAACTTAACCAGGACGGTAAATCTGATATTCATGACAACACGGCGTGCCCCGGCAAATCTCCATTTCCCAGGACTCGATATTCATGATGACAGAGAATACCGTCGCCCAATAGCCATGCTGGGAATGATCGTTCGCGTGACGACATAGCGATTGTGGATAGCCATCATGATCAGCCAGTGCCATTTTGAGATCAGAGGCCTGCAGTGGCCGTCCCAACTGCAGCAGTCGATTGATCCGATCCAGTCGCGGCCTCGACTGAATCAGTTCCGCAAATCGATCATTCACGGCAGCCAGTTCCGGATGCAGACAGTGGTTCGTATGCATTTGCCAGTCCTGGCCGTCCGGCCGCAGCACATGGACGGCATCAATCGTGACCTCCAGGTTGGCCGGTCCCTGCGGTGTCGCCAACATGATACTGGCCGGAATTGCCCGATAGGCAGAATCAATGGCATGCACTGCTTCATCCAGACTTCTGCCTTCAAACAGTCGACGCAGAGTAAAGTAATGCGGAACCCCGACGGCACGACTGGGTGCTGGCAGAGAGTTCAGACACGCGGCGAGTCCCAATTCGCTGACGCCGATATACGCAATCAATCCCGCCTGCGTAATTGTCATGAAGGCGGGTGCAGTCGCTGGCCGGCGAGTCAGCACGATGGTGAACGCATCCAGAGCCGGATCATTGTCCCAGTTTTGAGCAATCAGGGGGGACCCCGTCGCCGACATGGCCGTGCCAATCGAGACAGATGTACATCCACTGTCCATATCTGCCGTCAGCTGATTGCGAATCTGGAGAAACATCAAATCTTCTTCGGAGACGCCTGACCCCTCCGCCATGCCCCTTAGTTCGGCCAATAAGTCGGGCGAATACTGCTCCAGAAACGCGGTGCTCTGAGTGACCACTTTTTGAATCGTGGGCCGCGCCACGCGAATTGTCTGGGAAATTCGCTCATAAGCCATCGCGACAAAGCCGCGGATCTCTTCCCGCGCGGCTTCGCCGATCTGTTGCCCCATCGCTGCATAAGAACCAGCGACCGTAATTTCGCGATACCTGTCCGTCATCTCTTCTTTCACCTTCAGAAACGAAACTGTCTGATTCAGACAGGCTGAAACGCAAGCGAAAACGGCCTCAGCACGCAACCGCCCCCCCGAACTACCTCCGCCCTCCGGAATTGCGGCAGTCTACCTGGCTAAACGGGTTTACACGAATTCGCAAACCCGATATATCTTCCGCCATTCGCGGACCGGACGATTGCCTGCACACGGAGCAGGCCACCGGAGCAATTCCCCGGACGGCTGGCAGTGCCTTGAAACCACTGTCTGCGTTTTGTTTCGCTGGAGGAAAGCATCAGTGTCGATTGAAGAAAAAGTGATTGGTATTGTCAGCGATCAGCTGGACGTCCCTAAAGAAGAAATTTCCCGTGACAGCTCCTTCGTAGATGATCTGAAGGCTGACTCACTTGATATTGTTGAACTCGTAATGGCTCTTGAAGACGAATTCGACGTCAAGATCCCCGACGAGGATTACGACAAGATCAAGACGGTTGGTAATGCGATTACCTACATCGAAGGTAAGCAGTAGTCTCCTCCGCTCGCAATGTCCGGAACGATTCTGGAAGTTCGCCTCCGTGAGTGCTGATCAGTCATTTTGTGACTGCTGCACTTTGGTTGCGGTCTGCTGTCGTTTACCTGTTCCGGATCTGCGAGCTGTTTTTTGCGCCGCGAGCTGAATGATGTCACGCCGTCGAGTAGTAGTGACCGGGCTTGGCGTTGTCACACCGCTTGGCTGCGATCTGGACGACGTCTGGGCAGCCGTGTGTAACGGCAAAAGCGGAGTCGGACCGGTTCGACGATTTGATTGTCGCGATTTCAAAGTCCGTTTTGGCGGTGAGATCTGCGATTTCGATCCGGTTGCTCACCTCAATATTGACAATAAAGAACTTCGCCGAGTCGATCGATTCAGTCAGTTTGCGCTGGTGGCAGCTCAAAAAGCCATCAGTCAGGCAGCCATTGATTTCTCAGTTGGCGATTCGTATCGGTACGGCGTCCTGGTGGGCAGCGGTATTGGTGGTCTGGACGAGATCGAACAGCAGCATTCCATGCTCTTCGACCGCGGCCCCGATAGAATTTCTGCGTTCATGATCCCCAAACTGATCATCAACGCAGCCAGCGGAAATATTTCCGTTCGCTGGGGCTTGCGAGGCCCTAACACAGCCGTGTGCACGGCCTGCGCGTCCGGCACAAATGCGATTGGTGATGCCTATCGCCTGATTCAAATGGGTGTTGCCGATGTGATGGTCGCTGGCGGAACAGAGGCCGGACTCACCCCCATGGGAATTGCCGGTTTTGCGAGAATGGGCGCACTTTCAACTCGCAATGAGTCGCCGCAGGAAGCCAGCCGACCATTCGACCGCGACCGTGACGGTTTTGTATTGTCGGAAGGCGCCGGTATCCTGGTGCTGGAAGATTTCGAATTCGCCCAGCGAAGAGGCGCGAGAATTCTGGCCGAGGTCGTTGGGTATGGACTTTCTTCCGATGCCACTCACCTGACAACTCCGGATCCCAAAGGGGCTGGCGCCGCATACGCCATCAATGCCGCCATCCGCGACTCCGGACTCAAACCGGATGACATTGACTATATCAACGCTCACGGAACCAGCACTCCGCTGGGAGATATCGCGGAAACCAGTGCGATTCGTGATGTGTTTGGGAGTCACGCCGACGCACTTGCCGTTTCCAGCACCAAGAGCCAGTTAGGCCATCTGCTCGGTGCGTCTGGTGGTGTGGAATCTGCGTTCTGCGTTCAGGCGATGCTCACAGAGACCGCCCCGCCGACAATCAACCTCGATAATCCTGACCCAAAATGCACGTTGGACTATGTCCCATTTGAGCCTCGCAGCATGAAAATCCGCCACGCTATGAAAAACAGCTTCGGCTTCGGTGGACACAACGCATGTCTTGTCTTTGCTGCCGCCCAATAGCCTGCCGAATGCATATCTGCGTGCCTGCCTTTCAGGCCCGGAAGCCGGCCCCCAATCGAATTCCCAGGAGCAGAGTTCTGGAAGAAATTCATGAGGCAGAGCCCGTTGATCCGCCAGACCGAACGTTAACGAGGCTCCCCCGACTACAACTTGCCGTTCTCCTGTGAACGCGAAGTTTCATGCCGCAGTGAAGCCTGCGGATCTGGGCAAACTACAGCAGTCCTGTACTGATGTGTCAGTGGTGAGGATTTTCCGTTCTTTGATTGTCCTCTTTGCGAAAGTGTCTTAAGACTCTACAAACTCCGCTAACTCACGTGGTCACAAGATCTCGTAGGGAACCTCGACTTGAGGAATGAAGCGTATTTGTTTCATTCTGGACACTGAATTTCCGGGACAACGATGGACGGGATGGACCACTTCAAAGGATCAGCCACGCAACAGTCGCATCGTCGCGATCCGGCGCATGCGGTGCGGAACGATTCACGGGCAGACATGATGCCGGCAGAAGGGCTTCCGGGCGTTCCTGAATTCCAACCGGCCCGGGGTTTATGGGGCGCTCATTTCCAGACAATTTGGGGAACTCTTTTTCCGGGTCGTGTAAAAATCAGCGGCACAATGGAGCGGCGTCTCCGGCTCAACGACGGTGATCTCATCGTGATGCACGACAACTGTCCGCCTACCTGGCAAAGAGGTGATCACACCGTCCTGCTTCTGCATGGACTGTGTGGATCTCATCAAAGCGGATACATGGTTCGACTGACGAGTCGCCTGATTTCGCAGGGCATCCGGGTTTTCCGCATGGATCATCGAGGCTGCGGGGCCGGCGCCCTGCTGGCACGCAATCCATATCATGCCGGACGCACCGAGGATGTTGCGGCTGCCGTTCAAATGGTGGAACGACTATGTCCGGGATCACCGATTTCCCTGGCCGGTTTTTCTCTGAGCGGAAACCTGCTGCTGAGATATCTGGGTGAAAACCCCGACCAATTGCCTCTGAGCCTCTTTCGCGCCGTCGCAGTGTGCCCACCCATTGATCTGCATCGGTGTGCGATCAAGCTGAACTCGTCGACCATGGGCCAGCGATACGACTGGTATTTTACCCAGCAACTGATCAGCCAGATCGCCAATGGTCCTCAGTGGAAGGACGATCTACCGCTGGCGACTGCACGCCGACCCCCGAAACGTCTCTACGACTTCGACGAACTTTATACCGCCCCGGCCTCCGGGTTTGACTCTGCAGATGACTATTACACCCGCGCTTCGGCCATTCGAGTGATCGATCAGATTCGCGTTCACACCACCATTCTGGCATCTCAGGATGACCCGGTTGTGTGCTATCGACCGTTCCTGGATCTCGATCTTCCCACGAACGTCTCCCTGTGCCTGACTCGGCATGGCGGTCATCTGGGTTTTATCGGACGAGGCGGTGTGGACCCTGACCGGCGCTGGATGGACTGGCGCCTGATCGACTGGCTGCTGACGTAGACTGCTGACAACGGTCACCAGACTGAGTGCTGACTGGCAAAGACCCAGGCTGCGATCTTACAGTGAAGCCTCCTGATCAGGACGGCTGCTCCCACTGAAAGCTCAACTCATGTCGATTCCTCGCATTTCTACGCTCAAAACTGCAGATCTGTTTCGCGCGAGAATCGATGAGCTCAACCTTCCGTTGCCATTCGACGACACAATGGGCGCTGGCCCCGAGAGCATGCTCAGTCAGCCTCTCAACTCGACCTGTGGCCCTATCGGAAATCGCTGGTGCATCCTGCCTATGGAAGGCTGGGACGGGACCTCCGATGGTCGCCCCACTGATCTCACACGTCGCCGCTGGAAAAATTTCGGACTGAGCGGAGCCAAGCTGATTTGGGGAGGAGAAGCGGTCGCCGTTCGAGAAGACGGACGAGCAAACCCGAATCAGCTGATGATCAACGCACAAACGTTGCCCCACCTCATTGAGTTGCGTGAAATCCTTGAAGCGACTCACCGCCAGCACTTTGGAACAACAAACGACCTGCTGATTGGCCTGCAGCTCACCCACTCCGGCCGTTTTGCGCGGCCTTCCGACAAACGACGGCTGTTGCCGCAAATTGCCTATCGCCATCCGATCCTCGACGCAAAGTTCGGCATCACGCAGGAAACACCTCTGCTCACCGATGACGACCTGAAACGACTGATTGACAACTTCGTGAATGCCGCCAAACTTGCATCCGCAGCCGGCTATCGCTGGGTCGATATCAAACATTGTCATGGATATCTGGGACATGAACTTCTGTCGGGATTTGACAGAGTCGGACAATTCGGGGGAAGCTTCGAAAATCGTACCCGCTTTCTACGCGACATCGCTGCAGGAATTCGCGCCGAAGTTCCAGGGCTTGGAATTGGGGTACGACTCAGCGTGTTTGACTTCGTGCCATTTCAGCCCGGACCATCTCACGAACGCACGGGCGTTCCGGCGGTGAGTGCGCCATACGATTTCGCGTTTGGCGGAGATGGAACGGGGCAGGGCATTGATTTTCGGGAACCCCTGCTGTTTCTTAAACTGCTGATGGAACTCGGCATTGATCTGGTTTGCACCACTTGTGGCAGTCCTTATTACAATCCCCACATTCAGCGACCCGCTCTTTTTCCGCCAAGCGACGGCTATCAGCCTCCTGAAGATCCGCTGGTCGGAGTCAGCCGACAGATTGCCGCAACAGCAGAACTGAAACGCCACTTCCCCGATCTGATTGTCGTCGGTTCCGGATATTCATACCTGCAGGAATGGCTGCCGAATGTCGCCCAGGCCGCGGTAGCGCAGGGAATGACAGACATGGTTGGCCTCGGCCGCATGGTGCTTTCTTATCCCGAGCTTCCCGCGGACATCTCAGCAGGCCGAACCATGGCACGCAAAAAAATCTGCCGCACTTTCAGCGACTGCACCACAGCACCGCGAAATGGAATTGTCTCAGGCTGCTATCCACTGGACCACTTTTATAAGTCTTTGCCTCAACGAGAACAGCTGCTGGCCATTAAGCACAAAAGTGAATGAGCAGCTTTGCGGGACGAATGACAGCAGAGAATCTATGCGAGGCAGATTGACGCCAACTCTGAGACGCCTATCCTGAACGCTACGGCCCTTCGGAGGCCCGGAAGTTCCGTCGCGCCAACTCGAGCAGGACCGACGCCCATGGCGATCGTCTCAGACATCTGTCGTTTTCTGGAAGACCTGGCCCCTCTGCATCTGGCAGAAAAATGGGACAACGTAGGACTGCTGCTGGGCCGCGACCGCGAAACGGTGAAGCGGCTGATGACCTGCCTGACTCTCACATTGCCCGTCGCCGATGAAGCGATTGCAGAACACGCTCAGATGATCGTCACTCATCATCCAATTTTGTTCCATGGAACAAAGAAGATTACAGACCAGTCGATCGACGGCCAGCTCATACTGCGGCTCGCCGAAGCAGGAATCGCCGTTTATTGCCCTCACACGGCTTTCGACAACGCCGAAGACGGTATCAACCATCAACTGGCAGAAGCCATTGGCCTGAGTCAGATCACGCCGCTTCGAAAGACAGAGCCCTCCTCAACGAATGGAGCCGGCCGTTTCGGAATTCTCGCCAATCCGTGTGAGCGGGGCGATTTTTTGAACCGAGTCAGCGCGGCCGTGAATTCTGACCATCTTGAGGTGTCGTGGGAAGGCCCCGGAACTGCTCACCGCGTTGCCATCGCTTGTGGTGCGGCTGGAGAATACTTCGCAGACGCAGTGAAGCAGGGCTGCGACACTTTCATTACCGGCGAAACGCGGTTCCACACGGTACTGGAATGCCAGGCGAACGGCATCAATCTTATACTCACGGGCCATTTCCCCAGCGAACGGCCGGCAATTGAAACTCTGGCGAGAAAATTGGGCAAGCAGTTTCCTGAAGTTCTGTGTTTCCCAAGTAGCGCAGACAAAAATCCGTTGTCGCTTTACCGGCGAGTGTCTTCCTGAGCATTCCCGGCGAAAATGCAACGCCAGCCTGAACAACGAAAACTATTACAGACAGGCCATCTTCGTGGACAGCAAAACCCCAATCCCGACCAGTGCCCCGCCAGACAGCATCGGAACAGTCCTGTCCAGAGCCTCTGGGCTAAAATGCCCGCTCTGTGGCAAGGGCCACCTGTTCGACAGTTGGATCAAAATGAAGACGACGTGCGAACGTTGTGGCTTCCGTTTTGAGCGGGATCCAGGATATTTTCTGGGATCAACCTATATCAACTATGGCCTCACGACGTTCCTCACAACCTGGAGCTACATCGTTGTGCGATTCGTGATGGGAATCGAGCAGAGATGGCTAATTCCGGGTTTGGCGACATTCTGCATCATTTTCCCTTTGGTTTTCTTCCGTTATGCCCGATCACTGTGGTTAGCCTTCGACTGTTATTTCGACAGAACAGGGGCCTTGGAGATGCGGCAGGAAACGGGCACGAGACCAGATCCGAAAACCTCAAAAGAAAATTGAGAGAGTAGGATTGACAGTTTGATTCGCCCCGATATACTTCCCCCTCCGCCGAACGAAGCCAGCTGACTCAAACGAGACCAGCTGTCAAAGGAAGTGATAAACTTCTGAGTTTGGCCTAGATCTTTGACAACATGATTGAGTTTGTGAGCCTTTGAGTTTTGGCTAACGAATTGTTTGTTTTCGCCGTCCTGGACCGGGACGGCAAACAGTTTTAAACCTTTTGCTATCAACCGTCGGGAAACCGCGGTATGCATATTTTTGAAGGGTTTGATCCTGGCTCAGAATGAACGTTGGCGGCGTGGATTAGGCATGCAAGTCGAGCGCTCATCAGCAATGGTGGGAGCGGCGAACGGCGTAGGAATTCATAGGAACGTACCCTCGGGTCGGGGATAGCTACGGGAAACTGTAGGTAATACCCGATGATCTCTGCGGAGCAAAGGTGTGATTCCGCCCGGGGAGCGGATTATGTGATATTAGCTAGTTGGTGAGGTAATGGCTCACCAAGGCAAAGATGTCTAGGGGGT
>QWOO01000082.1 GCA_003669615.1 Planctomycetota bacterium | reverse complement strand
GGTGGCGGCCTCAACCAGCGCGAGCCGATGCGATTCCCTTTTCAGGACCGGTCGGCAATAGTGATGTGGCCGCAATCCGCCATCGAAGAGCGCGTTGCGATTAAGGATCAGATGATGGACCGTGATCGTGGCACCGATCAGGGGCGATGCATCCTGCACGAACTGCACGCCGTTCCGAGTCGTCACATGTTCGACCACCACGCGCAAGCCGGGAAACCGCTGAATGACCGGGGTCAACTGGCGATCGATGAAGACGGCTTCACGGTCAAACACGTCGATGTCGGGATCAGTCGTTTCGGCATGCACGAGTAACGGCAGGTCCTGTTCTTCCAGAGCCTCCAGGACCGGGTAGCATCGCGCAATCTCCCGCACTCCGTTTTCAGAATTCGTGGTCGCGCCGGACGGATACCATTTGACGGCGTGAATTAACCCACTGGCTTTCGCTCTGGCAATCTCCGCCGGTGCGGTTTCGTCTGTCAGATACAGCGTCATCAGCGGCTGGAAGTCCAGGCCGCCCGGGACTGCTGCCAGGATGCGGTTCCGATATTGACGCGCAAGGTCAGTATTGGTGATCGGCGGCGACAGATTGGGCATAATAATCGCCCTGGCAAAACGCCGAGCGCTGTCGGGCACTACTCGGCGCATCAATGCCGCATCCCGAACATGCAGATGCCAGTCGTCTGGTCTTGTCAGTGTCAAACGTTCGACCATGGCAATTCCTGGTGTTCTCTCTCGCTGGATGAGAAACCGATGCATATCGATTCTCCGTCGCTGGCTACGCTTGCTGAGTTGCGGTTTGCAGACGCTGCTGAGATTCTCGAAGTACCCCGAGTGCAAGAAGCATCAGGCTTGCCAGTCGGGCGTCGCTCACCCCGCTTCAACATCCATGAGCGACAGTAAATCGGCAATTGTACGATGTGCCTCCACCGAATGTCGAAGCGACTGGTCGGCAATGATGCGATAGTGGTTCTGACGGCCCACCTTTTCCCGTTCGAGAATGCCAGCTTCTTCCAGGTCCGCAATGATTCGCTGCACGGCCCGCTCGGTGATTCCGACCTGAATAGCCACTTGGCGAAGCACTGCAGAAGGGTTGCGTGAAATCAGGATCAGTACATGAGAATGGTTCGTGAGGAACGTCCAACGCGCGCCGGGTGTATCGCTCGTCCTGGCCGAACCGTTCATCGCCAATCCCACAACTGTCGGGTTTGCAGCAGGTGGCGGCGAGCGACGAGCTTTTGCCCCGGAGGCGCTCCCTGACGTTTTGGATGAGCTTGTACGAGCATTTTTCTTCATGTGACTCACCAGCCGCTGTTTGAGAGATTTCCTGCGGCCAGCCCATTCTTACATGCCCAGAACGAAATTGCTCAGGGCTTGGCCTTCCGGTCGCATTTCTCAACAGACCGAGATCTTATCGATCAGATACGACATATCAATCGCAAACCCGGTGTCATGAATTGTCTGGAAAAACGGGTTCCGTCAAATCTGATTGAAGATTCTTCAGAAATACGACGACACACAAGTGACGACAAAAATGTCGTGCTTTGATATTCGCATATCGAGAGAGACTGGAATTCTCAGTTTTCCGCAAATAGAAGGGTCGATTCGTGCCAATCCTGCAATCCTGCAATCCTGCAATCCTGTCTGGCCGCAGTGCCGCCATTGCTATTTCTGTTGTTCGGACTTGTACCGGCGGGCATCGCGAACCGTCATGTCAGTTTGATGCGAAGTTCAGCATCTGCGGCCTCCGCATTGGCGTTCCTGCTGGCGGTCACGACTGCGGGAATGCTGCTGCGATCTGGTCCGGTCGATGTTCCGCTGTACTCGCTGACGTGGCCGATCAAAATGAGTCTGGGAGTTTATCTGGATTCCTTGTCATCGATCATGCTGCTTCTGATTACGTTTATCGGAGCAATCATCATCCGATACTCCATCAGCTATCTGGATCGCGACGCAACTCAGGGAAGATTCCTCAAGTGGATTGCGTTTACTCTGGGTACGGTGCTGCTGCTCGTCGTATCACGCAATCTGGTGATGTTCACTGCTGCGTGGATGCTGACCAGTTTTGGTCTGCATCAGTTGCTGACTCACTATTCGGACCGATCGTGGGCTGTCTGGGCGGCCCGCAAGAAGTTTTTGATCAGTCGGCTCGGCGACGTCATGCTTCTGGCCGCACTGGGACTGACGTATTTCTGCCTCGGAAGTGTTGAGTACTCCGAGCATTCTCTGCTGCGTTCTGCATATCGTGGCCCATTCACTCTACAAGGCTCATGCATTTCTGAGTTGTGGCAGTGTGCTGGATGCGGCTGCAGGCCGGCGAACAAACAGCGGCCGAATCAGTTCGGGACGACGGAATCTGCTGATGCTGCCGGTTGCATCGTCGATGGCACTTGCGATCTGTGCTGCGACTGCCTGGGGATTGACGGCAGATTATCTTTCGAAGCCAGGGGCTATGATCTTAGGTCTGGTCCTTACGATTGAACTGACTCAACTGCTGTGGCTGGCGTTTTCGTCGGGCTCAATTCGCCTTGCCGGATGGGGAATACTAGCCGCCGTTGTCGTCAGCTTTGGGTACTACGGTGCGTATCGGCTGACAGACTATATTCTGGCCTCGTCGGTTTCTCACCAGAAAGTCACGATCCGAAACGCGGCTAGGTCCTACACAAACTGCACATCAGGCTACAGGTTCTGCAGGTTGCCTTCAACAGGCTCAGTAGAATTTACCTGTGGGAAATGAACGCATCATATTTGGGGATAATGACTTGCGGCAGATTGCTGTTGTTCGGCATGCGAGTCGCTATGCACCCATGCTGATTAGTTTATTGTTACATCAATTCTTGTTCCGTTCTTTATGCCGGGAATAGAATCTCAGTATGAACACTCTAAATCGTTTCGTCCGTGGTCAGGGGGGACTTCAAAGAGTGTTTCGAGAATGTTGAATGGTTTTTTGTTGCGTGGTTGTTCAGTATTCGGCGTACTGCAGGATCGCGGGCCGAAGGATGAATACGATCACGACGCCTGTTCTGCTTTCCACTTTGGCACATCGCAGGATGCTGCCGTTATCCCTGATCGCCCCAAATGTTTCGATCCTCAGCGTTTCTCTCGGGCCTTGCTGCCGTCATCGCCTTTGTGCTGGCAGCAGCACTGATCAATCATGGGCTGATCGATTCCTCACTGCCCGTTGGACCAGGTCTGACGCTGGATGAATCCTTCAACATCGATCAGGGCGTGTATCTGGTTGATGCGCTCGAGCAGCACGGCCCGCTGCTGTTCACCCCGACCGTTGCCAGAGAAGTATTCGGTATCCCCAGATATCTGCCCGATCATCCACCGGTCGGTCGTGTCGTGCTTGGGATCGCACATCAGATGACGTCGTGGCTGATTCCAGGTTCCGAATCGACGGCGTACAACGTTCCCGCTGCACGCCTGGGATCCTGCTTCGCTCTTGCGATCACCGTCCTGCTGATCACAGAGTTCGCTCGCCGCCGTTACGGAAATGCGACCGCAGTCTGTGCGGCGATCATGCTGATCGGCATGCCCAATGTGATGGGACATGCCCGAATCGCGTCGCTGGAATCTGTGACCAATCTTGCATGGGTCGCTGCAATGATTCCTTTACTGAGCTGGTGGACAAAGCCGGCTCCGCCAACAACTCGCCACGCCATCATCAGCGGTGTGCTGTGGGGACTGCTGCTGCTGACTAAAGTTCAGGCCATCTTCCTGCCTGTCATTGTCTTTCTGTGGTCCATCTGGCAGTTTCGCTGGCAAGCCATCCGGCCGCTTGCGATCTTTGGAGCGACCGGAGCCATTGTGTTCTTTGCCGGATGGCCCTGGCTGTGGCTTGATCCGGTCAATCACGTTTTGAAGTATCTGGGTCGAACGACCGATCGACAGACTTTGTACTGCTGGTACTTTGGCCAGCGTTATGCCGACAAAGCGGTCCCATGGCATTTTCCTGTTGTGATGACGCTTTTCACACTGCCCGCGTGGACGATCATCGGGCTGCTCATTCGATCTGTGAAGAGCAGATTCGATTCCGTCGAACAGCTGCTCGGGCTGCTGGTTCTGTTTCCCATCGCTGTCTTTGCCGTTCCCAGCGTTCCCGTCTACGACGGCACACGGTTGTTTCTGATCATTATGCCTCCACTCGCCCTGCTGGCAGCACGCGGTTTTGCGCTCACACTTTTTCGGCAGCGGTCCGAAGGATTGAATCCACAAGTCGCCAGCCAGCAAGTAACTTCGGGGCCTCGACGATTGGGCCAACTGATCGTCTGGGTTCTGTTGATCGTGGCTCCGCTTCCGTGGATCATGCAGCCGCTCGCGATTTCTCAATATGGTCCGTTGGCTGGCGGCAACCGAGGTGCTGCGTGGCTGGGGATGGAGGCCAGTTACTGGTCGGACGCATTGAAATCAGATTTCTGGAAGCAGATTCCGGAAGACTCGGTAATCTTCGTTGCACCTGTCAGCCACCAGTTTCAGTTGAGCGGTCTGGAAACGTTGGTTCCCGTTGTGCAGCAGCGGCGACTTCAATTGAGAGCGTGGGATTATTCGACGGACCAGAAAGCCGGGTTGTTGTTATTGATTCATCGTCTGGCCGATCTTCGTCCGGAACTCGCAGAATTGCCGCCGGACACGACTGTTATCACCGAAGTGCAACACAGCGGCGTAGTGTACGCGCAGGTGATCGGCACTTTTCCGGAATCACAACTCCAAAGAAATTAAGCTGTCTCAACGCGGCGAGCCTGTTGGTTGTGGCATGTTAACGTCTGGTGACCGACGTTTCCTGAGCACTCAGAATCAATTGTCTCAAGTGGAAATCCGGTCCAGTATTCGGTAGCCTCGCCCATGACATTCGGCGGGAATACTTTCGGACATGCACGCGTCTGCGGGGAATGACACCAGACTCACACCTGTAAAATCTCCGACGGGACTCTGCTGGAGTCATCTGCGATCCACAACTTTGCATTCAAGAAAGAACTTCCGATGATGAAATCGTCGCTCTGGCTGGCAACAATCCTGTGCGTCAGTATTTTTTCGACCGCTGTTGCAGATGATCCATTGGTGTCCTGGCAGGACACGATGGCAAAGAAGTCAATTATTGATTTCGTTGAAAAGGTGACTCAGGTTGACTCGCCCAATTTTGTGCCCGTACCCGAACGCATTGCAGTTTTCGACAACGATGGCACTCTATGGCCCGAGAATCCTCTGCCCTTTCAACTGGCCTGGGTTATGGACGAACTGAAGCGAAGGAGTCCCGACGAGCCACAGTTGGCGGCCGATCCCATGGTCAAAGCGGCTCTCGCGGGAGACATCGCTAAGTTGCTTGAAGGGAAACATCACGACGGACTGATGCAAATCGTAGCGATCACTCATTCCGGAATGACCACCGACGAATTTGATGCGGCTGTCAGGGAGTGGCTTGCTGTGGCTAAGCATCCTCGCTTCGGGCGGCTCTACAGTGATTGTACGTATCAACCGATGCAGGAAGTGCTGACCTACCTTAGAGTCAACGGCTTCAAGACGTTTATTGTTTCCGGAGGCGGCGCTGACTTTATGCGAGTCTGGTCGGAACAGGTCTATGGAATTCCTCCGGAGCAGGTCGTAGGCTCAACGGGCCTCACGAAATTTGAACTGCGAGACACCGGTCCGGTGCTGATCAAGACGACAGAACACATCTTCGTGGACGACAAGGCCGGCAAGCCAGTGGGCATTCATCAGTTCATCGGTCGCCGACCGATTGCCTGTTTTGGAAATAGTGATGGAGACAAGGAGATGCTTGAATACACGACCATCAACAATCCTCATCCATCGCTGGGGCTGATTGTGCATCATACGGATACCGATCGCGAATATGCTTATGACGCACATCCCACAAGCAGTGGCAAGCTGGTAGAAGCACTGGTCGATGCGTCTCAACGTGGCTGGACTGTTGTCGACATGCAGCGGGACTGGAAGATCGTTTTCGCCGAGACGCCTTGAGGCCCGATCAAAATGTACGTGGGCCGGTCAAGGCAATATGTTATTCCGGACTGCGAAATGCGTACAGGGCGGCGTCGGTGCGAATCAGCATCTGCCCGTCGGCGATCACAGGTGTGGCCATAATACGTTCCTGAAAGTCGCTGGAGCCGAGAATCGTCCAGTCTCGGCCGGCTTTCAAAATTGTGACCACGCCACTTTCGCTGATCAGGTAGACCTTGCCGTCGCCCGCCACGATGGACGCATAGTAATTGCCTCGCCCAATCGCGCGCCCCTGCTTCAGCAGCTCGCCGGTTGCAGCATCCAGACTGGTGATGATGCCGCTGTCTTTGACCATGTAAAGAATTCCGTCATAGACAATGGAACTTGGAACGGTCGGCAGACTGCGATCATACGACCATGAAAGATTTTCTGCCGGCAGCAGTCCGCGAGTTCCCGGTCGAATCGAAGCGGCAACATTTTGAGCTCTCTCAAAGACCATGGCATGCCTTTCCCATTCCGGCTGGTCAAGTTTTTGATTCTGATTGAGGTCGATGCGGAAGAATCGTTCGAGTATCGCATTGCCTTCGGGAAGTTCTTCTTTTCCAACTTCCCCGTCGCCGTTTTTGTCGAAGGTCGTCAGGGCCATGGTGAATGGTTCCATACGAATCCGGCTGTCGGCGTCACCGCCCGGCGTCCATGTGGCGACAAAGATTTCGCCATTCACCACAACGGGCGTGCTGTCCACAATTCGCGATAAGCCATCGAACCACCACAGTTTTTGACCATCTTTGGGATCGTAGGCCGTAAGCTGCAAAGAACCGGCGACGAGGATTTCAGTGCGGCCCTGATTGTTCAAAACGACCGGAGTCGAATAGCTGCGAGTTGCCTCCGGACGCAGCGTTTTCCAAACGACCTCTCCCGTCTTCTGATCCAGGGCGATGAGATAACTGTCCACATCATGGTCTTCGGTAAGAACGATCTTGTCATCGATCAGCACCGGAGAACTGGAAGCTCCGAATTCGTCCTGAAACGGCCCCATGGGACGTTCCCAAAGCAGCTTGCCGTCCAGGTCGTAACAGAGCAGGCCACAGCTTCCGAAGAAGGAAAAGACCTGCGAGCCGTTGCATGCGGGTGTTGACGCTGCCGGACTTCCGGTCGCATGAAAGGCTTCTATGTTCGTCACGGGAGCCACTTGCTTCCAGCGCTGCTTTCCCGTACTTCGATCAATGGCGATGGTTGCCAGTTCTTTAGTTTCGGCGATGTAGCTGGTCACGAAAACCGAATCACCGCAGACGCACGGAGTCGAAATACCGGGCGGTATTTCCAGTCGCCAAAGTCGTTCATTTCCGTCGCCAAATTCGGAGGGAAGATGAACGCCGTCCGGGGCAACACCATGATCCCGGCGAAACCAGGTGCTGTCATCGCCGGCCTGAACACCTGCGACTTGCAGCACTGCCATTGACATGAGGCATGTAATACTGATCAGAAGGCAGATAAGCGAACGCAGTTGGTACAGTTGGTGTCTCATGACAGTCTCCATGGATACGAAATGAAGAGGCCGAGTGTAGCGAGGCAGGACAGTCTGTGGCAGTCTGTGGCAGTCTGTGGCAGATATCCTTCAACGCGATCTTACATCAAGATTATTCTGACTGAGGAACACTATGAATTTTGATTCCAGACTCTTCAGCCAGATGCGGCAGCATCCTTACCCAATGCTGTTCACTACTATCAGTGGCGCTCACCTGTATGGATTTCCATCACCCGATTCAGATTTCGATCTGCGGGGAGTCCACATCCTTCCGCTGCGTGACATGATTGGCCTGCAGGTCAGGAACGAGACCATCGAAAGAACAGTGGTGGATGATGGTCTGGAGATTGATCTTGTGACGCATGATGCTCACAAATACTTCACGCTGATGATGAAGAAGAGCGGGCACGCCAATCACGGACCTCGTCTAAGATCGCAGGATGTCCTTGACCACGTTCCCATGCACGTCCGTCAGACGGAAGTCTCGGCCCTGGAAGCGGTAGGTCAGCTGTTCATGATTGACGCCCAGCGTGTGCAGAATCGTGGCATTCAAATCGTGAATGTGGACGGGCTTGTCGACCACGTTGTAGCTGAAGTCGTCGGTTTCGCCGTAGACCTGACCGCCCTTGATACCGCCGCCGGCCATCCACATCGTGTAATTGCGAGGATGGTGGTCACGACCATAATTATCCTTTGTCAACGTACCCTGGCTGTAAACCGTGCGGCCAAATTCGCCACCCCAGATCACCAGCGTATCGTCCAGCATACCTCGCTGCTTCAAATCCTGCACCAGTGCCGCGCTGGGTCGATCGCAGGCAGCAGCCATGCCGCGGATCGCACCGGGCAGGCCGCCATGGTGGTCCCAGCCGCGCAGGAAGACCTGCGTAAACGGGACACCTCGTTCGGCCATTCTTCGAGCCAGCAGGCAGTTGTAGGCGAACGTGCCCGGCTCCTTCACTTCCGGGCCGTACAGGTCGAGCACACTTTGTGGCTCATCGGAGATGTCGGTCAGATCCGGAACCGAAGTTTGCATCCGGAAAGCCATTTCGTACTGAGAAATTCGTGACGCGATTTCCGGATCACCTACGACATTCAGGCGATCCTGGTTCAGCTCCGCAAGTCCATCGAGCATGCGTCGGCGAGTCGGCGCGTCAACTCCGCTTGGGTTCGACAAATACAACACCGGATCGCCTGCCGATCGCAAAGCAACGCCTGCATGACGAGTCGACATGAAGCCGCTGCCCCAGAGACGTGAGAACAGGGCCTGAGTCTGAGCGCCTCCTGGAATTCGGGAATGCAGAACGACGAACGACGGCAGGTCTTTATTGGGACTGCCAAGTCCGTAAGAAACCCACGAGCCCATGCTGGGGCGACCAGGCAGCTGACTGCCCGTCTGGATGTAGGTGATGGCCGGATCGTGATTGATTGCCTCTGTATTCATCGTCTTAACGATACAGATATCGTTCACGATGGAAGCGATGTTGGGCAGCAGTTCGCTAATCCATGCGCGGTGCTCACCGTGCTGAGAAAACTTGAACACAGACGGAGCACATGGCAGGCGACTCTGACCGGATGTCATTGTCGTAATTCGTTGTCCCGCACGAACACTTTCCGGAAGGTCCTTATCGAAGTACTCAGCCAGTTTCGGCTTGTAATCGTAGAGATCCAGCTGCGACGGAGCATCGGCCATAAACAGCCAGATCACTCGTTTCGCCGTCGGCGTATGATGCAGGCTGGGAAGCTCGCCGAACGATGTCTTCACGGGCGCGTTGTTGTTTGCTGACAGAAGGCCCGGGTTCAGCACCGAGGCCAGAGCGGCCGATCCAATTCCCGCGGCTGACTGGCCGAAAAAGTATCGACGAGTCTGCTGCAGGGCATGTTGAGCGAGTGGGTTCATGGGAATGTTCCTGATATTTATGGCCCACAGTCAGGCTGTGAGACAGGGCAAGTTTGCAACAGCGAAGCCGCAGTCGGCTTCGGGTTATTCTTTGGTAATCACTTCATCCAGATTCAACAGCAGGTTGGCCATCATGGTCATCGCTGCATGCTCGGGCGGATTGAGTCCGTCGGCTTTAGGCGATTCACCAATCACCAGCAACTTGTCTGCCTCAGCCGGATTCTGTTGATAATGAGCCAGCTGCTCGGCGTGCACCTGCAGCAGCACAGCAAGTTCATGCTCTGATGGCGTTCGAGATGTGCAGACGCGAAAGCCGGTCGTCAGCTGATCCTGCGGTAACGAGCCTCCATCAGTCAGCATCTTCGCAGCCAGATGACGCGAGGCTTCGACATACTGCTCGTCGTTCATCAGCACCAGCGCCTGCAGCGGAGTATTTGTCCGTGATCGGCGAGCCACGCAGGTTTCACGCGAAGGTGCATCAAATGCCATCAGCGACGGTGGCGGTGCTGTGCGTTTCCAGAACGTATAGAGGCTGCGGCGATAAAGAGCTTCACCGGCATCCCTTTTGTAGTTTTGCGTCGTGCTGCCAACGAAGGAAACGGATTCCCAAATTCCATCAGGCTGATAAGGCTTCACGCTTTTGCCACCGAACTGTTCGTACAGCAAACCGCTCATCGCCAGCGCGCTGTCACGAACCACTTCCGCGTCCAGACGAAATCGAGAGCCACGGGCCAGCAGTTCATTGTTCGGATCGACCTGCAGCAATTCGGGAGTGACCTTCGACGACTGCCGATAGGTGCTGGACATCACGATCAGCTTTTGCAACGCCTTGATATCCCATCCGCTCTCGACAAACTGGACGGCCAGCCAGTCGATCAGTTCCGGATGGCTGGGCCATTGCCCCTGCAGACCGAAGTCTTCCGCTGTCTTGACGATGCCAACCCCGAAGTACTGCTGCCAATAACGGTTGACGGTAACTCGCGCTGTCAGAGGATGCGATGGATCGACCAGCCACTGCGCCAGTCCAAGGCGATTTTTCTGAGCTCCCTCCGGCAATTTCGGGAAGACTGCGGGCACGTTGGGTTCAACTTTGTCACCCGGCATCGTGTACTCGCCGCGCTTCAGAACAAAGGTGTCGCGCGGAGTGGGCAGGTCCTGCATGATCATTGTGATGGCGATCGCTGCATCCGTATCGTTCCGCTGTTTCGTTAAATCGGCAAGCTTCTTTTGCAGCGGCTCAAACGGGACACGAATTGTCGGATGTACAAACTGCACAAAGTGATCATGAATCAGTTTTTTCTGTTCAGGAGATCGCTTGTCAACTTCGACTTTAATGGCGTCACGAACAGGCTGCGGAACAGTTGATTTTTCCAGAGCCGTGTCGGCCACTTCCCAGGCAATCTGCGATTCGAACGACTGCGGTCCCTGAGGCGTTTTTGTGACACTTCCGGCATGGTCCCAATAAACGGTTCCGCCAAACTGTGAGAAAGCCCAGCCATTCAGTTCCGTTCCGGCCGCGAGACCTACATGAGCTGCATCGACTTCCAGACGCACCCATTCGCCTGCTTTTGGAAGAGGTCCCATGAGGCGATGTTCGGGAACATCACCAGCACCAAACGCAATCTTGTCCTCGCCCCAGTATGCGCGATGGTTCCAGCTTCCGTCGTTGAATTGCAGCATCACCGTCTGCGGCAGATTTTCCGGATCCAGATAGACATAGGCAAACAGTTTATCGCCCGCCCCAATCTTTAGCCCGGGCGCTGCGCCCGTGAAAAAGTGCTGGCTCATGGCGTCGGCATTGCGGCGAGTCGACTTTGTACCGGAGTGAACCGGATGATCGGGAGCAGTGACAAATTCCCACGCCGAATCGCCCTGCAATTGTGCGCCGGCCGGAGCGTCATCTTCGAACCAGACAAAGTCGGCCATCTCGGGAGCGGCTGGAACAGTGCCCGCACCGGGATCAGTGTAAGCCACAGCAGCAAGGGCAGTCGCAATCTGCGAATTGACATCGACCAGTTCTGTGTCCAGCTTTGCCAGCAATTCGGTCTGCTCAGACGTTGGAACTTTGATCGTCGGCGGCGGCGCCAGCGCGTTGCCGTCCATCGCAGCATCGGCCGAAGCGTTGTAGAACGCAAACAGCTGGTAGAATTCTTTCTGCGATACCGGATCAAATTTGTGATCGTGACAAACCGCGCATCCCAGAGTCATTCCCATGAAGATTGTGGACATGGTTTCGGTGCGATCGACCGCATATCGCACGAGAACTTCTTCATTGATGGAACCGCCTTCGCTGGTGCTCACATTGCACCGGCTAAAGCCAGTTGCAATCTTTTGGTCGATTGTGGAATCCGGCAACAGATCGCCGGCCAGTTGTTCGATCGTAAAGTCTTTAAACGACTTGTTGGTGTTGAACGCATTGATGACCCATTCGCGATACTTCCAGAGGGCGCGTTCGTTATCCAGATGCAGTCCGTGCGAATCTCCGTAGCGGACAAGGTCAAGCCAGTAGCGAGTCATCTGTTCGCCGTACCGGTTGGATCCCAACAGGCGATCCACCACCTTTTCATAAGCCTTCGGGTCGGTGTCGACCAGGAACGCATCCACCTCAGCAGGAGTTGGAGGCAGGCCGGTCAGATCCAGAGTGACTCGACGAATCAAGTTGACTCGATCGGCTTCCGCTGATGGTTTCAGCCCGGCCTTATCAAGCTTCGCCATGATAAAGTGATCCACCGCATTCGTTGTCCATGCGGCATCGCTGACCGTTGGCAACGGCAATTTTTCGGGTCGAATGAATGCCCAGTGGCCTTTGTATTCCGCTCCCTGTTTGATCCAGCGAGTCAGAATGTCGACCTGTTGCGCATTCAGCTTGCGGCCGGTTTCAGGAGGCGGCATCACCACGCTGTCGTCGGTCGAATGCACTCGTGACAGAAGTGTACTGTCTTCCGGCTTTCCCGGCACAACCGCGAAATCACCGGACTCCAGTTTCGTCGTCGCGCCGGCAAATTCATCCAGACGCAGACCGGCCTTTCGTTCGGCAGCATCGGGGCCATGGCACTTGTAACACATGTCAGAAAGGATGGGTCGAACTTCGCGATTGAAGTTGACCAGATCCTCGGCCGCCTGCACGTTGCTCTGGATCGCAAGGCCGGTGATCACAATCGCCGCGAGGCCAGACAGTGAAGATCGGAAGGTCGTGGAAAATCGGAAGGTCGTGAAATCGCCAGGTATCATAATATTCCTCTGCGATGGCGCGGGAACAGGGTGGGATCTGTTTGGAGGGAACTGCGATTACCGCAGAAAAAAGCGGCCGTGTCAATGAAACACGGCCTCTCTGAACACATCATGGAACAAACGAGGTCCGATTCGCCGTTTCGGACGGATTGATTGCTCTTTTGCGAGACAGGAGCAGGCCTCGATTTGACAATGTTCACCCTAATTCTATGGCAGTTTTTACGCCCAACCATCGGATTCTTCGATGAAAGCCGCCGGGCATAAAACTTTTTAACCATCACCACGGCCAGTCAAACCCCAGATCCAGCGAAGGGGACGAATGTGTCAGACTTCCGATGCTGATTCGTTCCACGCCCGATTCGGCGATTGCGCGGACAGTTTCCAGCGTGACTCCGCCGGAGGCTTCCAGTTGCGTTTCGTGGCAGCGTGCGTCACGAATGGAAACGGCTTCGCGCAACATTTCGGGCGGCATATTGTCCAGCAGAATAATCTCGGGACGTTCGTTCAGAGCGTCTCTAAGCTGGCTAAGCGAGTCGACTTCAATTTCGATTGTCGCGTGAGCCGCTCGTTGGGCCATGAATTCACGCGCGTCGGCAACTGCCGCCGCGCAGGAAGATTCACCCCGAGCCGCAAGATGGTTGTCTTTAATCAGCACACCATCGTAGAGCCCCATTCGATGATTGGTTCCGCCTCCGCATCGCACTGCGTATTTTTGAAGGAGCCGATAACCGGGAAGCGTCTTGCGGGTGTCGAGGATCACCGCTCTTGTGCCATGAATGCGTTCTACGAACTCCGCCGTGCGTGACGCAATGCCGCTCAGGTGAGTCATGAAATTCAGAACCGTTCGTTCGCCTGTCAGCAGACTGCGAACAGGTCCGCTGACGGAAGCCAGAACACTGCCACGCTGCACGGGATCTCCATCGTGCAGAGGCATCGTCCAGGTGACAGGACCTGGCAGCTCTTCAAAGACAAGCGGCAACACCGGCAGTCCGCTGATGACGCCGGTTTGCCGTGACACGATATTGACGGTGGCCTGCAGATCGGCCGGAATGGTTGCAAGGCACGTGAGGTCGCCGATATCGCGGAGGTCTTCCTGCAGCGACATGCGGGCCAGAGTTTTTGCGGCAGCTTTTGTTTCGGCGTCAAAGACGGGTCGCATAGGACAAGGACCTTCACCCGAATGGGGGCAGTTGTGAACAGTCAATTCGTCGTCAGGCAGTCCCGGTCGCAGCGTTCGCGCGAGCAGCTTACGACGGGTTCAAAGACGCGCCGCAGTTTCACCGCGATGAAATGCTGTTTGAGGGTGGACATGGAACTCAGGAAGTCAGGTTCTTGCAAGAATCGTATCAGATCGGTTACCGAACGTCTGTTTCGGTGCGTTGTCAACGCCCATCAAAGTTGTTGAGATTCCTTGAAACCTGAATCCGACACAAGGAAAGAGTCGTATGTTTCGATCCGAAGTACTGTGGATGGTTGTTTCGTCTGTTGTTTTTTTCAGCGTTTCAGCCGCAACTCCGCCTTCAATCCCCATCATTGCGCCGGAATCCGCCGGGATGTTGTCCGGTCGACTGGCCGTGATTGACCGGCTGGTGCAGGAAGGCCTCGATCAGGAAAAAATGCCCGGCGCAGTTGTTGTTATCGGCCGCCGAGCGGGCGTAGTCTTTCGGAAGGCCTATGGCTTTCGACAGACTCAACCAGAGCGAGTCCCGATGACGCTCGATACCGTGTTTGATCTCGCTTCGCTCACGAAGCCGATCGCAACAGCGACAAGCGTGATGGTGCTGATTCAGCAGGGCAAAATTGATCCTGCATCAACGGTCGCCACATACCTGCCGGACTTCGCTGCGAACGGAAAAGACGCAATCACCGTGCATCAGCTGCTAACGCATACTGGCGGACTGATCGCTGATAACTCGATCGAGGATTACAGTGGAACTCCGGAAGAGGCGATCCAGAAGATCTGCGATCTGAAACCAACGGCACCGCCGGGGACGCAGTTCACCTACAGCGATGTGGGCTACATCGTGCTGGGTCAGATCGTGAAAGCTGTCAGTGGAAAGAACGTGCACGAATTTTCTCAGGAAGCCATTTATCAGCCGCTGGGAATGAACGAGACCGGCTATCTGCCCGCGGAGTCGCTGCGATTGCGAGCTGCGGTGACTCAGCAAAGAGAAGATCGCTGGATGCAGGGCGAAGTGCATGACCCTCGCGCCTATGCGCTGGGAGGAATCGCCGGACATGCGGGTTTGTTTTCCACGGGTGACGACCTTTCTCGCTATGCCGTGATGATGCTCAATCGAGGTCAGTTGGGTGATGCAGCGATTCTGAACGAGGCGACGTTCTCACTGATGACTACGGCCGTGGATGTGCCGCCTGGTCGTCGGACACCGGGTTGGGATGCGAGGAGCGGTTACTCGTCCAATCGCAGCGACCTGATGACGGATCAGGCGTTCGGACATGGTGGTTTCACCGGCACGGGAATCTGGATTGATCCGCTTCAGGATTTGTTTGTTCTGTTT
>QWOO01000047.1 GCA_003669615.1 Planctomycetota bacterium | reverse complement strand
CCGATCATGCGAAAGACGGACCACGACCTTCCCGAGATTCCTGACGTTGAATCGTGTGTCGTTAGGAGGCAATTCGTGGCAACACTCGCTCATGCCGCGCCGCATTGCATCATTCCGGCCGTAGCGTGAACTTCCGCAACGACACAAAGAGCTTTACCTGGCCGCCATTCGACTTCACTCCGCATGCGACACGGAAGCTGTATGCAGTCTCGCAAGTGGCGTGATTGCGACCACATGCACGAAAAAAGAAGGACGGAAGATTCATCTTTGCCTTAACGCTCGCGCCGCGCTACACGTCTAGTGGTTCGTCGACCACAATCGTCCGACGGCGATCTAAAGGAGTGGCTCTCCAATGGCGTTCGGGTGTTGGTTCTTTTGGAACCGATCCGGGAGTCTGTTCGTTCCCTGACTGGGCAGGCTCTGGTTCGAGCAGTTGCGACGGAACCGGCGTAGCAGCAGTGGCTCCAACTTCGCCCGGTGGTTTCGAATCAGCTTTGTCGGCGAGAGCAGTATTCGCTGGTGTGAATAAAATCGTCGGCGCTTTCCACAACGGCTGCGGCTGCGGCTGGATCATCGCAGCGGTACCTTCGGAAAGTCCGGCCTTGATTTGCACGTCTTCACCGGAAACAGCGGCTCCGATATGGACTTGTCCGCCCCGCGGAGGTGCCAACACGATTGTGCGAGATACCGCCGAGGCACCAAAAACCACAGCCGCCGCCAGCGATGGAGTGAATACAAGCGTCGAAGGCGAGACTGTCGATTCGACCGGAGCAGCCTTCAAAATATCAGCCACGACTGCAACCGATGGCAGCTCTGCCATCCTTACAGAAACCGAAGGCTCTGATCCAGCACCGGTAATAGGCACCTGAGCTGCAGCCGCGGGGGCCGTTCCAGGTGAACCTTGCCCCGCCGCTGGTGCCGGTGAAGGCTCTGGTGTCACGCCGGGAGCCGACGGAGCACCGGGAACTACGGGTTCCACGGTTGGAAGCGTCGGCACCGTCGGTTCAGGAGTGGGCGGAGTTGCGGCTGGGGGCGATTTCGGTGATGCAGCAGGATCGGACGGATCCGGCAGCGGGATCTTCATCAGAGGACTGTCACTATCAGGCTTCTCGGGACTCGTGCTGGCCTCTTTCTCCCCCGTATCCGCGGCTGGAGGAGTCGCCTTTTCCATGGCCGGCGGCTTTGCGGTGGTCGCCGGGGTGGATTCAGTTGGATTTTTGCTGTTGGATATCGTTTTCGTATTGTCTGGCTTTTGTGCGACCGGTGGAGCTGTCGGAGCAACTCGGTCCAGATAAATACTCAGCGCATCGGTGGCATGATAAAGCGGCGAGCAGCTCACGTAAGCCTTACGATTCGCCATCAGGTCGTTGGCCGTAGCCTCAATGGCTCGACGAACCCACTTTTCCTTCAGTCGTTCCTGAGGAAGGGCCCTCATCAGGAATTCAAGCACGTGACCGCTGCTGGCCATGCGTTTGTCGAAGTCCTGCTTGTGCTCTTTCCCTTTGAAGAACGCCGACGACAGCGTCCCATTGGAGTTTTGATTGTATCGCGCGGTTTCAATGTACTTCTGGATTTTCTGTTCGGCGTCCAGCCACACACCACGCAGCGGTTTCCCGGTTCGAAGATAGACGTTGCGGGCTCTGGCGAGCGCGAACAATCCATGAGTTCCTCCGCATGGCGAGGTCGGGCCACCCACTTTCTTGCCGGTCTCCACCTGAACAAGCCGTTCGATACTCCAGCGTTCGCCTTTCGCGTTAACCCATTCGGCGTCGGAAGGGAGATAAGTGCACAGTGCCCACAGGGTCCACGTCACTTCTTCTTTCTCATTCACCGTCATCTGGGCATTTTTCAGCATCTCACGCATGGTCACAGGACCTGTCGGAGTACCGAATTGCGTATCAAGCGGGACATTGCACATCGCAAGGATGGCCAGCGACTGGTTGATGTGCCCTTCAAAAGCGTAAGGCTTGTTGTAAGGGTGCGCTCTGCCGCCAAACTGAGTTTTCTCGAACCACGGCTCGTTCTCGAACATCGGCCCGGTCTGCATCCATTCCAGACCATTGATCGTCTCACCGTTGTGGTTGATCAGAAAGTCCTGTCGCAATCCCAACAGTCCGTGCATCATCTGCCACGGAGTGTGATCAGTGCTGGACAGGAGTCGCTGTCGCTGCACTTCGCGAGTTTCGTAGACCAGTTTGACCAGCGGATCTGTGGACTGCTGCACGGCTCCGGAAGCTGCACGAACCGGAACCTTGTGAGGGCTCTCAGGAAGTACAACCTGCGGCTCGTCGATGGGAGAGTTCAACTCGTTCGGGAATTGTTCCTCACCGTGGCAGACACTGGCTGCGAGCAAGCTGACGGCCGTAAACAGCCGCAGGATTCGCCGGAAGTCAGCGGAATGACTCAATAGCCTCATCGGGACAACCCCTTAAACCCCGGTGCAAATCAACGGCGATGCAGATCAATATCAGTACCAGCGGCGGTCGGATATCATCCGACGCCTGAATCTGTTTTCGACCGATCCGGCATAGCTCTTCAATCGATCATATTCGGCACATTCGGAATTTTGCCAGCACGGAGTCACGATGACCGGAAGTCACGCAGAATTCCGGCCAAAATCCAACATCTGACTCATCCTGCGACTCCAACTATGAACGTAGAAATAATTTTAGCCAGCACATCTGTCTACAGGCGTGAACTTTTGGGCAGGCTACTACCGAACTTTCGCTGCGTCGCTCCCGACGTTGACGAACACAAGTTTCATCTGGCGCACATGTCGCCCGAAGAAATTGCGGTACGGCTGGCTTACGAAAAATCCAACGCCGTAGCGACGCGATTTCCCGACGCAATCGTCATCGGCTCTGACCAGTTGGTGGATCTCGATCAGCAGATCCTTGGCAAGCCGGGGACCGAGCCCGCTGCAATCATGCAGCTGATGTCCATGTCCGGCCGCAGCCATCGACTGCTGACAGCGGTCTGCATCATCGGACCTCACAAGCAGGTCGAGTTCGTGAACACAACGTCGCTGACCATGCGATCTCTCCAAATGTCGGAGGCAGAACGCTACGTCAGCCGCGATCAGCCGCTCGACTGTGCCGGAAGTTATCGCATCGAAAGTCTCGGGATCTCATTGTTCGACAGGATCGACACCGAAGACTTCACGGCCATCATGGGTTTGCCACTGATGCAGCTCGCGGTCGTCCTCCGCAACTTTGGTGCTGAGATTCCTTAGTGCTGTGTCCCCATGGTTTCGTCCCCGGTCGGCCAGACCAACGGGAACGGACATTTTGCCGCTCGAAAAGGGAGCATCTGAAGGACTGACGTCGACCGCGCAGCGAATGCAATCGAACGTCGCTTCCTGCCGGGGGAGCCGGCATGGCGTGCCGGATGTTCGTGGGTCTTTTCTAACTGCAAAAATTTCGCCCCATGCCGGACGAGCCGGCATGGGGCGGGTAGAAACGGCGATCCCGAAATGTCGTGGATGCGACCGACATCGCTGCTGCACGATTGAATATTTCAACTCCGGCGATCAATGCTCTTCTGACTACTGCGGCAGACGAGCTGATGAGACGAACGGGAACGTACCTGTGCACGCTCGCATGAACTCCACGAGATCCAGTTTCTCCTGTGGAGTCAGTTTCAGTGGCACGATCTTATCGCTCAACCACTTATTCTTGTCTCCGCCCTTATTGTAATGCTCGACGACTTCTTCCAGTGTGGCCAGACTTCCGTCGTGCATGTACGGAGCTGAAAGAGCGACGTTTCGGATGGTTGGAGTTTTGAAAGCTCCCTTATCCTTTTCGACCTTGGTTACGGCGTATCGGCCGAGGTCCGGCTTCTCAGCGGACATTCCGATCCCGAGATTGTGATACTGCTCATCCGCAAGATTGGCACCCACGTGGCACGCGCTGCAACCGACTCGTTTGCTGAAGAACAAATCAAATCCACGTACTGCACTGTCTGACATCGGGTTCACCTGAGTCGCCAGTTGCAGCTGCTGATACTCTTCGAACGTTTCGGGCGAATCGTCCTGAAGTTCCTTCAGATCTTCTGCTTCGAGAGTCGCGAACCGCTTGTAGGCTTCGTGATAATCGTAGGGCGAAGGACCAGTTACCAAAGACCGCTCGAAGGACGCAATGGCCATTCCGACGGCTTCAATTGTCAGCCCACCGTCTGGAAAAATCTTCTCGAACTGAACTGTGTACCCGGGGATGTTTTTCAAAGCGGCGACGCACGCTTCATGCGTATAACCCATCTCAATCGGATTCTGAATTGGGCCAATCGCCTGAGCTTCCAGCGATTCGGCTCGACCGTCCCAGAACTGAGCATCGCTCAGAATTCGGTTGTAGCTGGACGGCGAGTTGCGACCACCCTTCTGTCCGGAAATGCCTACGCCTGTGGCTGTGTGTCGCGAAAAACCTTCCTGCGGATGATGGCAGGAGGCACAACTAACGGTGCCATCGGCTGACAGGCGAGTGTCGAAATAGAGTTGACGGCCCAGTTCAATTTTCGCACGGGTCAGAGCATTCTTCTCCAGCCCCTTGATCTGGGATTCGCCGAGGTTCATGCCGAGTGGCAACGACACTTTCAAAACTTCGTGATTGGCAGGATTCTCCAGCCACTCTTTGATCTGATCGTCGGTCAGCGGTCCCGAGCCCGGAATGCCGGATGTCAACGATTCGTCATCGCCCAGCACAACAGCTTCCTCGGCCAGCACCAGTGACGACGTCGATGCAGCAAATAGTCCAAGTGCCAGAAAAATTGAACGACCAAATTTTGCCATTTACGTTCCCCTTAGTGATTTCTACGGCAGGCCAACGGCGCTGCGAAATTTGAATCATCTTTAAAAGTTACTTCATTTATAGACACTCTGGTACCGTCTTCCAGGCACTCACTGGAGACATTCTGCTGTCTGGTGATCACAACAACCGCACATCGTCCACGAGCTTTGCCCATTTCAGAACTTTGCTCTGTAACATGCCCGATTTGCCGTAGTAAGTACGAAAATTCACGGTGAAAGACGGTCGGCAACTGGTACACGTTGAGTACGTGGCGTCCTTTTTCGCCGACTTTATGCGGTTTACCCATACGGCACTTCCTGCATCGCCGGGCCATGGGCGTGGTGGGTGACGCACCTGTGTGTCTTGCGTTTCTGTGGACCAAGGCGGTTCCAGCGGTATTCCGCAGGCCTTAACCGACTGCCGCTTTACATTGCCAGCGCAGGGTATCGAAAAAAAGTGCTGCTCGTTGGCGGAGCCGGAATGAGATGAGGCTGCGGGGGCGAACTTCTCCCAAACACTTGCGTTCGCTGTTCCACACCGCCACTATGCTGCGGTTTCTGAGTTCTCGCGATTAAAGCGACGGGGCCTTCCAACTCCGTTAGGCGTGATGTCGTTCCGCTGGTTGTTCTCTGTTGTCCGCCACTCTCCCCGGCTGGATAAATCCGCCCACCCAAATGCCGAGAAAGAATTCCTATGGCCCAGGCAAGTGAGACCCTTCAAGCTGATCATCAGGATCGTGCTGCCCGGCTGGTGGAATCGTGTCGCAAAATTCGCGAGCAGGTTGGGCGCATTGTCGTCGGTCAGGACGAAGTCGTCGAACAGCTGTTGATTGCCATTCTGGCTCGCGGCCACTGCCTGCTGGAAGGAGTTCCCGGGCTGGCGAAGACGCTGATGGTGCGTTCGCTTGCAGAATCAATGAGTCTGACCTTTCATCGGATTCAGTTTACTCCGGATCTGATGCCGGCTGACATCACCGGGACTGACATCATCCAGGAAAACCGGGAGACAGGGCACCGAGATCTGGTCTTCGAGAAGGGACCGATTTTCACCCAGATGCTGCTGGCAGACGAAATTAATCGAACTCCGCCGAAGACTCAGGCCGCTTTGTTGGAAGCCATGCAGGAACATGAAGTCACAGTCGGTGGAACCACTTACCGACTCGATGAACCATTCTTTGTACTGGCCACTCAGAATCCGATTGAGCAGGAAGGCACCTATCCTCTGCCCGAAGCGCAGCGCGACCGATTTCTCTTCAATGTGGTCGTGGGCTATCCGAGTCGCGAAGAAGAAGGCGAAATCATTGATCGCACCACTTCCACGATTTCCGCTAAACCAATGCCCGTGGTTTCCGGTGCGGAGATCATCGAATGTCAACAAACAGTGCGACTGGTGCCGCTTCCCGAGCATGTGAAGAACTTTGTGCTTGACCTGGTGCGATCCGCTCGGCCGAAGGATCCCGCAAATGCGGCGTGGGTCAGAGACCTGATTGACTGGGGACCAGGCCCGCGAGCCTGTCAGCAACTGGTGCTGGCTGCAAAAGCCAGAGCTCTGCTGCAGGGTCGCCATCATGTGACTCGTGATGATGTCGAGGCGCTCGCTTTACCTGTGCTGCGTCATCGCATTGTGCCGACGTTCAACGCCGAAGCAGAAGGTGTGAGTGTGGACGATTTGATCCGTCGCTTGCTGCGTGAAATGCCGAAGACGTCAAAGCAGCTGCTCTGACAAGTGAGCATGCTGCGGGAGACAGCGATCGCACGGCCGCGAGTCCACGATTGCCGCCGTCCAGGACGATGGTTCTTTCTTCGTCAATTCTGTGAAACATTGGTCATCCACACGCCATGGCACATGTATCCGACGTCTTATCAGCGGGCGATATCGCTCGCTTCTCAAACCTTCAGGTGCTCGCCAGAAGTGTGGTCGAAGGTTTTTGTTCGGGCCTTCATCGTTCACCGCATAAAGGTTTCAGTGTTGAGTTCAAGGAGCATCGGTCCTACGTCCCAGGCGACGACATTCGCACAATTGACTGGAAGCTCTTTGGGAAAACTGACCGTCTTTATATTCGCGAATACGAAGAGGAGACAAACCTTCGCTGCACGATTCTGCTCGACTCCAGCGGGTCCATGAAATACAGCGGTTCGCGCAGTAATGGCAGCACCAAACATGACTACGCGGTCCGCACGGCTGCTTGCCTGGCCTATCTGATGCTGCAGCAGCAGGACAGTGTCGGCCTTGTCACATTCGACAAAAAGGTTCGCCGCTACATTCCTCCGCGAGCGCGGCCCAATCACCTGCAGGTCATCATCAATGAACTGCAGGCACAGAAGCCGGAGTTTGAAACAGAACTCGGCGACGTATTCCACGAGATGGTCGCAAAAATGCACCGTCGCGGTTTGGTGATTATCATTTCCGACCTGTTCGGTGATGTGGACCGTTTGATGAAATCTCTGGCCCAGTTTCGGCACGCGAATCATGAGATCATGATCTTCCAGATCTGGGATCCGGATGAGCTGGACTTCCCCTTTCGCCAGTGGACTCAGTTTGCATCGCTCGAGTCTGCTGCGAATCGACATCTGGTCGATCCCGCGCAAATTCGACGGGCCTACCTGGAGAAACTGGCCCAGTACCGTGATCAGGTGACGAAGGGATGCAATCGCCACCGGATCAGTCTCGTTCCCATGACCACCGATCAGCCTCACGCGGATTCGCTTGCCGCATATCTGGCACTGCGGAGGAAGGGACGATGACCTTTCTGAACTCCGCGCTGGCCTTCGGGGCCGCAGCGTTCCTGATTCCTCTCGCGATTCACATCTTTAATCGCAGTCGCTTCAAAACGGTCGAATGGGGAGCCATGCACCTGCTGGAGTCTGTGATTAAGGTGAATCACAAACGCTTCCAGCTTGACCAGATTATCCTGCTGATTGTGCGTTGTGCGATTCCCATTCTGCTTGCGCTGTGCCTGGCTCGCCCGGTGCTCACGGGAGCACGACTGCTCGAAGGTGACACTCCGTTGTCCCTCGTGATCCTGCTGGACAACAGCTATTCCATGGACACCGTCGACGAGTCCGGTTCGAGATTCAACGCGGCCGTTGAATCGGCCACTGCAATCGTCAACGCGGCAGGGCGAGGATCTGAAGTGGCGGTGATTCTCACCGGCGGCCGTCCGACACCGCTGTTTGATCAGCCCGTTTTTGATGCGGAGACTGTCTCCAGACGCCTGAAATCTCTGCAGGCCGGATTTGGTGCCAGTGATATGCGGGCGTCTTTGAACGAGGCGATGGCGACATTGTCCGGGATGAAGAATGCTCGTCGAGAACTCGTCGTGATCAGCGACTTTCAGCCGGCCGACTGGACAGCCGCCAATACGGATCCGGGCGCTGCAATCCGTCAGCAGGTCAGTGCGATGGAGATCAAGCCGGAGCTCACATTGTTGCCAATCGGTCGTCCTGTTCTGGAAAATATCGCCGTCGAATCGCTCGAGTTTCCTCAACGAGCACTTGGCATCGGCCAGCAGTTTTTCGTGCGTGCGAACATCCGAAACTTTGGCCTGTCGCCGGTGGAAAATGCTCGTGTGGTTTTAAAACTGGACGGCGCCGAGTCTACTGTTTCGCAGATTGCCTTAACGGCCGGGGGAACAACGCAGACTTTGTTTCCGTGCCGGTTTGAGAAGCCCGGTTCTCATGTGATCGAGGTCGAAGTGGTGGCCGACGATCCTCTGAAGGATGACAATCGATTCGCCGCGGCGGTAACTTTGTGGGACAGTATCAATGTGCTGCTCGTGGATGGCGATCCCAGTGGCGCGGCGCTGCAGAGCGAGACCGATTATTTATCCATCGCGCTGACCCCGTTTACGTTTGGGCGAGTTCGCTTGTCAGACCTTGTGGCAACTCAGACCATCCAGACGAAAGATTTGAACGAAGAGCGTTTGAAGGCAACCAGGGTTGTTGTACTGGCGAATGTTGCGAAGCTTGAGCCACCTCAACTGGCCGCTCTCGATCTTTTCGTTCAGGACGGCGGTGCACTTCTGGTTGCAGCCGGGAATCGTCTGGATCTTGCCTGGTATCGTGACCAGATGTTCGCGAACGGAAATGGGCTGCTTCCCGCGGCATTCGGAGAACCGCGCGGACGTGTTAATGAGACCGGAACGAGTTCCCATATTGTGACTCAGCATTTTGACCATGCGGCGATTGAGTTCTTCAACGAGCCGGCCAATGGAAATTTGTCGGTCGCTGACATTCGTCAGTGGCATGAACTGTCGTTGCCCGAATCCAGTTCTTCTGCCGCTGCGGCGGCCGCCAGCACTTTGCTCCGACTGGAAAACGGTGATCCGCTGCTCATTGAGCGGCGACGTGGGGACGGAGTTGTCATGCAGTTGGCGACAACCTGCGACGCCGACTGGACCGATCTCCCGATGCGTCCGTTTTATGTTCCGTTAATGCAGCAGCTGATCACCACGATGGCATCGGAAGCCACGCCGCCTCGCAACATCAGTACCGGCGACCCTGCGGTAACGATCTTTCCCGCAACCGACGCGCCGCTGACACTTTCGGTGGTCACCCCGGACGGGTCACGCCGCACTGTTCAAACGGTTGCGCAGGGGAAGACACAGCTGGCACGATTCGATGCGACACAGCGGCCGGGAATATATGCCGTGAACACTCCTTCGGCAGAGACGATCCATTTTGTGGCCGAGACTTCTCGTGAAGAATCGAACCTTGGCACGATGGATCAGCCGGCGCTGGTTTTGCTGGCTGACGGAATGGGTGCAGCACTTATCAAAACTTCGGCAGAGTATCTTGAACAGGATCGCCTGCGCCGTCATGGTCAGGAAATCTGGAAGCTCGTATTGGTCGGCTTATTGGTATTCATGCTGTTGGAACTTGTGCTGCAACAACGATTCGCGAGGGTTCGGGTATGACGACCGTGCGATTTGTTGGTGACATTCCGCTCTGGCTCGGTCTGGGGCTCGCGCTGATTGTGTGCGTGCTGTCATGGCGATATTACAGTCGTGAAAGCTTCGACCTGCCACGACGCCTGAGATACACATTGCCGCTGCTGAGATCGCTCGCGTTCTTTCTGGGCATTATGATACTCACAGGCCCCGTGCTGCATCATCGCACGATCATCGGCGAACTGGGGCGAGTGAAGATCTACCTCGACGCGTCACGCAGCATGTCGATGAACGATCGTCATATGTCGATCGGACGCAAGCTGCTGATCGCCGAGCAGCTGGGATGGCTTAGCGAAGGCCATGTCGATGCCCGTTTATTGAATACTGCCGATGCACTCAGCGATGCACGTTTGGAATTTGAGAAGCAGCTGGCACTTCCCACGGTAGCAGCGGCCGCAGCTTCAGCAACAGCGGATTCGACAGTCGATGCAACAGCCGACTCAACGACCCCGGCCCAGGCAACGGTTTCGCCGTCCGACGATCTGGCTGCGATTCGCAAGGCCGTTGAAGTCTGGCAGACGCAACTGAAGGCCGCACAGGCGCAGCTTGAGCCGGCTCTGTCGGAACCGTTGACGACCAAAATAATTCAACCGCTGGAAACGGCAGTGGCTGCTCCGGACGTGACTTCGGAAACACTGCGCCCTCGCCTGCTGGAGTTCATCGCGGAATCGTTCACGATTGAAAGCAATGTGCGGGCGGCTTTTGACAGCATCGTGAATGAGACCGTCAAACTGGGTGACGAATCGCTGAAAACCGCGGTCGCGATGTTTGATGAGACTCCGCGACTGCGACGTGCAGAACTGGGACTGACGCAGTCGAGTATCAAACTGCTGGAGACCCTTCGTAAGTCTCATGATGTGGAATTGCTGACATTGTCGGGCGAGAACGCTGCGTCGATCCAGGCTGCCAGAGATTCCCAAAAGCCTGACAGAACGAATCCATCCACCGAAAGCCCGGATGAGGAACTGTCTCCTGGATCAGAATCCTTCATTGATACGAACCGGCTGTCCGGCGTGACGGATCTTAGCACCGGTATTGTGGCCAGTCAGAAGTCTACGAATGCCGTCATGGAACCGGATGCCGAGACGGCTCCTGCGGACGAACTTCGCCGCACTGCCGTCGTGCTGATCACGGATGGCCAGCACAATACTGGCCCGTCGCCTCTTCAAACCGCAAGAATTCTGGGGGCTCAGGGCGTTTCGTTTTACAATGTTTCCGTCGGTGCCACTCAACAGGCTGCGGATCTTGCCATCACCGGACTGGAACATCCCGACCTGGTCTTTCAAAAGGACACTGTTCGCGGCGTGATGGTGATTGCAGACCGGATGCCGCAAGAACGTCCGTTTGTGGCACAGATTCGCTATGGCGACGAAGTTCTTTGGCAGCAGCAGCTGGTCTCGCAGAACGTCGGAGAACGCAGGATCGAGTTTTCATTTCCGATTGAAGCCCTGGTCACAAAGCTGGGAACTCAATTCGCATCGGACCTGCAGCAGCACACGGTTCCGCTCGACTTTCAGGCGACGATTGCACCGCTGGCTGAAGAATCAGAAACCCAGAACAACGAACGTTCCATGCGACTGGCTGCGATCGTCCAGAATAACAAAGTGCTGGTTCTGGATGGACGTTCTCGCTGGGAAACTCGCTACCTGCGAAACGCGTTTGAAAGAGATTCTCAGTGGACTGTCAATACGATTATCGCAGGTCCGGGCACTGACGACATTGTCTTGCGTAGAGGCGATACTGACGGCGCTTTCCCGGGGACTCGAGAAGCGTTGTTCGCCTATGACCTGATCATTTTGGGAGAACTGTCTCCTGATCTGTTTTCTGACGCCGAGTTTGAATGGCTGCGGGACTTTGTGGAAATTCGTGGCGGCGGGATGTTGTTCGTCGACGGTCAACGCGGCGCTCTTCGCATGTTGGCTGGTAAAAGTATCGGAACACTGCTGCCCGTCGAATGGCTGCCGGAAAAGCTCAATGCCAGTCCGCGATCTATTCAGTTGACAGAAAAGGGCGCCACAGAGCCGGCTCTGGTTCTGGCCGGTGATGATCAGCAGAATCGAGCGTTCTGGACTTCACTGCCGGCACCCCGTTCTCTGGTGGCTGTCAATGGACTGCCGGGCGCGGAGGTGCTGGTCGAAGCGAACGTCGGGGATCGAAAGTATCCCGTCATGGTCACGCGGGCCGTGGGTGCCGGACGAGTTCTCTATATGGCGTTTGATGAGACCTGGCGGTGGCGTTACAAGGCGGCCGATACGTGGCACCAGCGAATCTGGAATCAGCTGGCGAAGTATGTGATGCCCCGTCCATTTGCCGTTAGTGACGATTACGTTTCCATCGACACAGGCGCCGTGCGGTACGACTTTGGCGAGGCCGTGGATGTGCGAGTCAGGCTGCTGGATCTGGAAGGCCGGCCAGCGATAGACGCGTCAGCCGAGGCTCTGGTCTGGAAAGACGGTCAGCTGATGTCGACGATCAGCCTGAATGCGGACGCGGACGTCGCTGGGATTTATCGAGGCCGTATTGCCGCGCTGCCAGAAGGTGACTACGAAGTCTCTGTGCGTGCCGCCGGTTACAGTGATGCTGTCCTGAAAGCGCGAAGTCGGTTTGTCGTGCAGCCGCCGGAATACGGGGAAATGACGCAGACTGCGGCGAATGAAATCCTGCTGAAGCAAATGGCGGCGGCCTCGGCGGGTGTCTTTCTTCGTGAAGAAGACATGCAACGCCTTCCTGAACTGCTCGCCCCGTTAAGTAGTGGGCGAGTGATCGAATCGGACACATTGATCTGGCAAAGCTACTGGTGGTTTGGTGCAATTGTTTTGCTGCTCACGATCGAATGGATCCTGAGAAAGCGAGCGGGATTGTTGTAAGTCGAATGCAGATTGCTTTTAGAGACACCTGAAACGCAGCAGACAACATCGCGTTACTTGCAGAAGAGAGATCACAATGAGCATCGGACTGGATCCCATCGTCGCCACCAAACTGCAACAGTTTGCTCGTCGCCGAATGTGGTTGATCGTGGCTCGAGGAGTCTGCGCTGGGCTTGTAGCATTCCTGATCTGTGTTGCCATTGTTGCGGCCATGGACTGGTACTGGCTGCTCAGCGATAAAGCTCGCTGGGGGCTCAGCCTCAGCATGTACGTTCCCGTGTTGATTGTGATTTGGACGACATGCTTGCGGAAGCTGCTGTCGAGGCCTGCTGAAGAGGAGATCGCATCGCAGGTCGAAATGAGCGAACCGCAACTTCGCGAGAACCTGCTATCCGCCGTGGAACTGGCAACGGATGATCCGTCGGCGCTGCATGACTCTCCGGTCTTCAGAAGTTTGCTGCAGGGCAAAGTTGCCGAACAGATGGGCCGGATCGAAGTGCCCAGTCTGCTTCCGATACGACTGATTGCGAAGTGGCTGGTCGCCGCCATTGTCGTGGCAGGAGTGGCCGTTTGCCTGTTGACGGCGGGCGACCGTCGCTTCCGTCAGCTGGCGATTCGAGCGATCCTGCCTGGCGTTAATATTGCGCGCGTGTCCCGCATTCAGGTGGAAGTTCTACAACCGACGCCGCATTCACTGATGCTGGCCGAAGACGAAACAATCGCCGTGGTCGTGGAAGTGAATGGCGGACAGGTCGACGAGGTGACGCTGGAAACCTTCACCGAGAAACAAGGAACCGTGCAACATTCCATGCGCGGCCGCACAGAGAAAGAGTTCGCAGCCAATATTCATGTGTTGAATGAACCGGTCGAATATCGCATTCTGGCCGGCGACGCGGTGACTCAGCGATTTCGCATCGAATCTCGTCCACGGCCGCGAGTGACCGCGTTCACGAAAGCCTACGAATACCCGGCTTACAGTCAGTTAACTTCCACCACTGTCGTGGAAACTCATGGAGATCTGCTGGTTCTGGAAGGCACACAGGCCCAGATGACGCTGGAACTGGATCAGCAGGTTTCAACCGCCGAATTGCGAATTGACCCGGCCGATTCCGACGAGATCACCACGATTCCACTGACTCCCGTCGCTGACAGTCAGAATGGACTGCAGTGGAAAGTCGCCGTCCCGATTGAAAAAGCGGCTATCTATAAAGTGCATCTGGTTTCGAAGGAGACCGGATTCGAAAACATCTTCAGCCCGAAGTACGAAATTCGCCCGCAGCCGGATCTTATTCCTCGCGCCGGTTTTACCGACTTGCAGGAGTCCACTTTACTGCTGCCGCCCAATGACATCGTGTCGCTGAAAGCCATGGCCGAAGACGACCTTCCGCTGGTGCGAGTGGAGCAGCATGTTTCGGTGAATGGCCGCGAATGGATCGCGTTGCCGCTGGAGACTCAGCCCGCGGAAGGAGTTGAAAACGACGGTCGACATTTGACGGCCGCCTGGCAGTGGGATCTGTTGAATCATAAACTCAAGACCGGCGATCAGGTGATGACGAAACTGGTCGCACACGATCGAAAAGGCAACACGGGCGAATCCATTCCGCTGCGAATCATTGTGGCGGCGGCAGACTTCGATCCGGAACGGCACACGTTGATGCAGCGAAAGCTGAGTCTCCATGACGACCTGTTCGCGTTCTCTACGCTGCTCCAGGAGCACAAAGCGACGGCGATCGAAACGATTGATCGCCTGAAGAAACCAGAGACGACCGCTTCACAGGCATCACTCGATCGTTCCTCGCTGTCCGATATGGCGGATAAGCAGCGAGTCCAGGCGGCGCAATTGCTCACGAAGATTGCCGCTGTGGCGAAAGACATGCCGCCGGGTGCTGATGCACATGAGCTGGACCTGACGGGTCGAGTAATCTCGCGGTTGGAAAAGGACTACGCGAATACTCCAAATTCTTTGCTGCATGCCATGAAACACACAACCGATCCCGGAAAACTCAACGCGGATCTCGATCAGCTTCGGCAGATTTTTGAACGCACGGCAGACGATGCAAAGAACGTCTCGGAACATTACCAGAACTTCAGTGCTTACAATTTTCTCGCGGCGCTTGCGGTTGAACTTGAGGCTTTACTGCGACAACAAAAACTGGTTGTCGACAGTCCGACGCAATCGTGGGATCGCCTGTTGCGTCAGGAAACGCTGGTGATCAATCAGCTGAAAGTTCTGGAAAAAGTCATCCGAGATGAACGTCGCCGTCTGCCCGGATATCTGGACGGTCACATGAATAATCTTCTGACCTGGTCGCAGACGCAGCGAGAGCGACTTCAGGAATCGACAGAATCAGAAGACAAGCTTGAACAGTTGAAGAACGTCTCAAAGGACTTCTATCGACAACTTCAGGAACGCCAGCGGATGGACGCTGTTGACGGCGGACTGCCCGGGCGAATCATGAATGCCTGGCGAGATCTGGATCAACGATCCGGAAGTTTGTTTCTGCCCATTGATCAGCTGGCAAAAGCGATTCAGCAGGAAAATCAACTTACGGTTCAGGCGACGAATTCTCCGGAT
>QWOO01000225.1 GCA_003669615.1 Planctomycetota bacterium | reverse complement strand
TGATGTGACCTGATTCCGGCGTGGTGTTACGTCGCTCCTCCGGAGCTTCGGTACGTGTGTGATCGCGGACCTCGGGCTGAAGCCCGAGGCTATCGTTACGCGGCAGCTCCGCAGCCAATCGCAAATTGGCGCTTCCGAGATTCGCTGCGGAGCTGCGGCGTATCGGTAGCCTGTGGCTTTAGCCACAGGTTACGATGCCCAAACACACCAAGCTGCGGAGCAGCGACGTATGACTTTGCCCTCGAGCGGGGCGGACGGAAATCTGCGATGCGCATCGAGAAATCGCCGCTGTTCGGAATCTTTGGACAGCTAAGGTGCAATCTCTGCGAGATCTGGTAAAATCACCATGCAACGATCGAAGGCAGCGTTTCTCAAGGCTGCTGGGTGATCTCCTGCACTCAAAAAGTGCACTCTCGTTGCATTCTAGTCGGCTTACCATGTTTACCGGCCTCGTGGAAGGACAGGGGACTGTCAGGCAAATTGCCTCACTTCCCGTCGGGCTGCGCCTGTCAATTGCACCCGACGCTGGCTGTTTTGCGGCATCCGAAGTTGCGATTGGGGACAGCATCTCCATTTGCGGTTGCTGCCTGACTGTTGTCGCGATTCATGATGACACGCTGGACTTCGAAGCGGGCCTCGAAACGCTCTCGAAAACCAGTCTCGGTCGGTATCAGATCGCGACCCGCGTCAATCTTGAGCGATCTCTGGCTGCCAACGCAAGACTTGGCGGTCACTTTGTTCAGGGGCATGTCGACGGAGTTGCCACGGTGTCTGAAATTGTTCGCAGCGGCGAATGGATCGACATGTGGTTTTCGGCCCCCTCAGAGCAATTGCGGCTGATGGTCACCAGGGGATCGATCGCGGTTGATGGAATCAGCCTGACCGTCGTCAATGTCACCGACACGCGTTTTTCGGTGGCTTTGATTCCCCACACTCTGCAGGTGACAACACTCGGCAGCATCGCGGCAGGCGACACCGTCAATATTGAAAACGATGTGCTCGGAAAATACGTCGACCAGCTTCTTGCACGCCGCCTGGCATCACTCACGGATGGCGACGGATTTTCAGTCGCGCGACTGACGGCTGCCATTACCGGAATATCTCAGAATTCGGCCAGTCCACTGACCCACGAAAGCCCTCCTCCACAATGAGAGACGTACAGCGTCAAACGCGGTCCTTTCTGATGTCGCTGTTTCAGCAGCACGGCATCAACCCGCGCGGAGATCTGGGGCAGAATTTCCTGATTGATGTGAATCTCATTGAGTTCGCTGTTCGAGCCGCCGAACTGGATCCTCGCGATGTGGCTCTTGAAGTGGGATCGGGCACAGGCGGGATGACCGCGTTTCTTGCTCAGCACGCCGGGCGAGTCATCTCGGTGGACATCGACAAGAACATGTCGATGCTCGCGAGCGAAGCTGTGCAGGACTGTCCCAACGTCACGATGATCAACAGTGACATCCTGAAAAACAAGAACACACTGGACCCGCATATTTGTGAAGTGATTCGTCATCACGTGGCTTCCATACACGGAGGACGATTGAAGCTTGTTTCCAATCTGCCATACAGCGTCGCCACGCCGGTGATCTCCAATATCATTGCGTCGGATCTTCCGTGGGAGCGGATGATCTGCACCATTCAGTGGGAACTGGCGGAGAAAATGGAAGCCGAGCCTGGTACATCCAAGTATAGCGCGATGTCTGCCTGGATTCAGTCGCAGGGTACGGTACGCATTCTTCGTCGGCTGGGTCCTAACGTTTTTTGGCCGCGTCCCAAAGTGGATTCCGCGATTATTAGTATCTGGCATGATCAGGAGAAAGCCGACCGTATTTGCGACCGCCGATTCTTTCAGGACTTCCTTCGCCGAGCGTTTACTTTACGCCGCAAGTTCATTCGCAGTGTCCTTGTGGCACTGTATCGCAAGGAACTTGATAAGGCCGAGATCGACGTGCTGCTGGGAGAACTGGGGCATACGGCAGAGGACCGTGCTGAAAACATGGACGTGGCCACTTTGATCCGTCTGTCGAATCATCTGCACGCCACGATTCAGAAGAAGGGTAGTCCCATCGAGCTCGAAGCCGACGACGAACCGCTGACGGCTGAGATCTGAAATCGGGAATTCCTCATTTCAAATTTCCAATCTGATATCTCACATTTCACTACTCACATTCGACACTTCGCCACCCCCGAATATCGCACCATCTTAAGAATGGAGAAACAACCATGCAGGATCGCATCGCCTACCGCGGATTGACGTTTGATGACGTTCTTCTGGAACCCGGCTACAGCGAAGTGGTCCCGTCGGAAGTCGACATCAGCTCGTTTCTGACTCGGAACATCAGCCTCAATGTGCCTCTGGTCAGCAGTCCGATGGACACGGTGACCGAGAGCGAGATGGCCGTTTCCATGGCTCAACTGGGCGGCATTGGCATCATTCATAAGAACATGACGATCGAGCAGCAGGCCATGCAGGTCGACCGCGTGAAACGCAGCGAGCACGGGGTGATCGTGGATCCCGTTACGCTGCCGCCTGAAACTCCCGCGGGAGAAGCCGTCCGGCTGATGGACGAACGAAACATCGGCGGCGTGCCGATTACGGTGAACGGCCGGCTGGTGGGCATTCTGACGCGACGCGATCTGCGATTTCTTGAATCCAAAGATCGGCCTGTGTCGGAAGTCATGACGAAGGAAAATCTTGTCACGGCCCCCGAGGACACGACTCTGGAAGCTGCCGGAAGAATTCTCCTCCAAAACAAGGTCGAGAAACTTTTGCTCGTGGACGAGCAATTTCAGCTGAAGGGCTTGATCACAATTCGAGACATCGACAAGAACCTGCAGTTTCCGCGGGCATCGAAAGATTCACGCGGTCGTTTGCGGGTTGGCGCTGCGGTCGGAGTTTTTGATTTTGATCGAGCGGCCCAATTGGTCGAATCGGGTGTAGACGTGCTGGTTGTTGATAGCGCACATGGTCATTCTCGCAACGTAATTGAGACTGTGCGGGCGATCAAGAAGCAGCTTCAGATCGATGTGATTGCGGGAAACATCGCAACCGAAGAAGGCGCGCGGGCTTTGGCGGATGCTGGAGCAGATGCGATTAAGGTTGGGATAGGTCCTGGGTCGATCTGTACTACTAGAATCATTTCTGGCATCGGTGTGCCTCAGTTGAGCGCCGTGGCGAATGCCGCTCGTGCTCTTCAGGGGACCGGGATTCCGATCATCGCTGACGGCGGAATTCGCTTCAGCGGAGATATGACAAAGGCACTTGCTGCCGGAGCATGGACCGTGATGATCGGTGGTCTGCTGGCAGGTGTCGATGAAAGTCCTGGTGAGATGATTCTTTACCAGGGCAGGAGCTTCAAGCGTTACCGAGGAATGGGATCGCTGGGAGCAATGATAAAGGGAAGTAGTGAACGTTATCGGCAGGGCCATGTCACATCGGGCGACCAGTCCAAACTGGTTCCGGAAGGCGTGGAAGGTCGTGTTCCTTACAAAGGAGCCTTGCAGCCGCTGATGTTCCAGCTGACAGGTGGTCTTCGTTCCGGCATGGGTTATGTCGGAGTCGGGACCACACGGGAGCTGCGAGAGAAAGCTCGTTTTATCGAGATTTCAGCGGCATCAGTTAGGGAGAACCATCCACATGACATCGCGATTACTCAGGAAGCTCCAAACTACTCTGTGGAGCATGCTCCCAAAGACTGAACGCATATCGGCCAGTGCCGGTCTCGCAGAAATTCTGCGAGACGCCGGCCTGGTGGGTCTTGCGGCGCTGACGCTGGTTTCATCCGCCGCCGGACAGGAAAAAACGAATCGGTCGCGGCTGGCCTACTCCGGCAGGACGGCCGCTGCGGCCCCAACCGAAACGCCATCGCGATCACCTTTGCGGCGCGTGAATTCCATCCGGCTCGTTTCCGCCAGCTCAGACGTGCCCGGCAGCGATTTAGCGTTTGAGCCAACAGCAGACCGATCTGAATCTGCGGGAACTTCGGAGGCTCCGTCTTCCACTCCGCAGCAGCCGGAAATGCCGCCCGTTTCCGCACCCGAGATCGCCGCTCAGGCACGACAGCACATTGCTGGAGAGTCTGCCCCGCAGCACAGCCGAGTGCCAAAATCTGACGAGGGTTTTTCGGCTCGAATGGATTATGTATTGTCGGGCGGGATTGCCAATTCCTCATCATCCGTGGGCCAATGGTGGCAGGAACGGACCGACAATATGATGAGCCCGAAGTCATCGAGCCACTCGGGACAACGCCGTCAGCCTCTAAAGTCGCTGGCCCGATCTAACGGTCAGATGGCTGATCACGTGACTTTGCCACCGGAACCTGAAGCCGACGAATACGATCCCGGCGCGATTGCCGTTTTCGCAGGTGGTATTGAGCAAGCCGGCGCGCAGGAGTTATCGGACGAAGCCAGGGATCCGGACGTACCCAGTTCGGCTCCGTCACGATTAAGAACTGACATTCGAGATATTCAGCCAACGCTTCGTTACGCGTTGAAGAACATTGAAAAGGATCAGTTGCCGGAAGACTTTGATACTCGTGCGAACAACGGTGAGTACCAGGCTCGACAGTCCAGCCCTACTGTCTACCAGTGGGCACCAACGAACTTCTGGCATTATCCTCTGTACTTCCAGGACCCGTCACTGGAACGTTATGGCCATACTTACCATCCGGTCGTGCAGCCGTTTGCGTCATCAGGTCTGTTCGCTACCCAGCTAATGGGACTGCCCTACCAGATGGCTCTGCACCCAGCACACTCCAAACAGTACGCACTGGGTTATTACCGACCGGGTGAATGTGCTCCGAAGAAGCACTATGCAATTCCGTTCAACGAAGAAGCCACACTGGTCGAAGTCGCTACGATTGCCGGCCTGATCCTGATCATTCCGTAACCGATCGGACTGGTTTCAGGGACACAAAAAGAGCCGCGGATGCTTCTGGACTCCAGAAAACATCCGCGGCTTTTTTATTGAGCCGATCGATGTCGGCCGCATTTTCCGCTCGGCGTGCATTTTTCATAAAGCCGCTTGAAATGAGGAATGTGAGCGACTCAGTTTTCACGCACGGCGATGTTCAGTAACCTGCGTCCATATTCCGGTGAAAGTTCTTCGGACAAGCATCGATGGGCTCTGCGGAATAGATTTAAACCACGGCCAGGTGGCGAAACAGGCAGACGCACGGGACTTAAAATCCCGGGACCCGTAAAGGGTCGTACGGGTTCGATTCCCGTCCTGGCTAATAAAAAGACGGGGTTTTTGAAAAACCTGCGGTCGTAGTTTTCCGAGAGGGGTAATGACGCAGAGTTGTGTTGATCGCCGAATGTCGCATCATCTTTTTGCAGAAACGGCGCTTTGACTCGATTTGCCCAGCGTTCGCCGAACGTGGGCGTAAATCGTGAGCCGACGCGAATACCTTCCTCCGGCCGTCTGACGAGCTTTCACGATTGTCCGGGTGCCTGCCGCCTGACTGCGAAGCCACCAGAGTCCTCTGAGCGCACTGATGAGCAGTCCGCCGCGGGACTTGTGAGGGCCGGCGGCGGAGTTCTTTGCAGGGGCTCGACTTTAGATCTGGCCGTCGAGCGCCATCTGGTGGAAGCAGTGAGTGATCTTGTCCTGATTTTCCAGTAGCCAATCGATGGACGGTTCATTCCGCATGGCTTTGCCGATGGCTTTGCTGACGGCCGCGCGATGTGTCTTGAAAAGGATCTCGTAGTCGATCTCTTCTTTGGTCACGGCGGGATCCAGCCAGACGGATACGATGATTCCCAGGTCGTTGGCTTTTTCCTTTGGGATGTCGCCGGCACGGACTGCGTCCAGAACGCCGTTGGCGATGGCGGCCTGAACAGTGCCCATCAGAATGTTGGTGTACTTTTCATCTTTCACGGTCACCTTGCTGACCATGACAGTCACCGGACGGACCTGCACGTCGCAGTTCAGGATCGCGAAAACTTTTGAATGTCCTTTGCTCTGGTCGCCCATCAGTTGAGCAATCGCGTGACCAACCGGGCCATCCAGTTCGCCAATGACAACTTCAGGCTCGGCTGCTGACCAGCCTGCTTCGTCTTCAACCAGTGCTTCCCCGGTTCGCATTACAATTCGCTGAGACATCGGCCTCTTTCTCTATTTTTAAAGTGACATAAAATTCGTAGTCCGAAGTGTAGCTTGCCGCGAATTCAATGGCAGGCACAGAGCGCCAAACACCTTTTCATCCTCGAATTCTGCAATCGCAGTTGCGGTTCCGCTACGGTGAACCAGAGCGTTCAAAAGTAAATTTCCCGAGCATCGTGTAAATGTTGATCAATGCCTAGTCGAGCATTTCTTCGCCCGCTCCAAGACCGACCCAGCTCACTGCCGGATCAGCGCCATAGCCACCTTCGGCAGCGGCTTCGATCGTGGGAAAGTACATATGATGACCATTGCAGTAGCCGAAGAAAAAGGTCTCCCTGGCACGGGAACGCTCCTTCAGTCGCAGACTGTGTTCACAGAAAAATTCACCCGATCCTCCGACGAGTGCCAGTTCCTGATTGATCAAGACAGACGTGATTCGAGGCCGGATGACGTTTTTCAGGAGATCGTCGGTCATAGATGCGTTCGCCAGTTCGGGGAAGAACGCAGTGGCGAACATGGCGTGTGTCAGCGGACTGGAGAACTGCATGCGTGTAGGAAACTCAAAGGTATCTGCCATCCCCTTGATCCGCGGTCGTTCGGGGATAGTGGTCTGGATCTTCAACGCTGTCTCAGACACTTCAGCAGCCATCGCTTTTCCGAAAGCGTCGACACCACGAGTGCTTTCGGAGGACATCGTGGAAAGATCGCCGCAGGCTCCCTGCATGAACACGCAGTTGGTCTGCAGAGTTTCTTCAACGGCCGTCATCATGGCTCCAGGCCAGTCGGCCGAAAAACGCAGATCGGCACCATCCAGCATCGTCGGGTGAGCCGCGTAGTTCACAACCACTGCAAGCGGCTTGCCTTCCAGATCGTCAATTCTGATGACGCCCAGTTCAGAGTCCAGAGGCTTTGGTTCCAGTTTGGAATGACGGTTACGATTCATCGACACCGGCTTGGTGCCCCATCCCATTTTTGCCGGCCGGACATCCGCCGCGGCCGCATGTATAGTCTCGATGATTTTACGCTCCAGTTCTTTGGAGTACTCCACAGCATCATCGAACGTGCCGTGGCCTTTCCCCGGTTCGTCCAGCAGTTCAATGACGGGGCCGTGGTGCGTGTGCGATCCTGAGACCATGAGAAAGTCAATCTTTGACGTGGATTGAATCGCTTCTCGAATGCGGACCATCATGGCATCGGTGGGCGATCGGCCCAGATCCAGCCCCACAATCGCCAGCCGGTCCGATTCAACATCAATCACGACGGCTTTCACATACAGCGGGTCTCGAACACCGGTCGACAATGCCGCATGTCGCGCACCGTAACCCCACATGGGGGTTGGACGATCGGGCGTGATATCCTGTTTGGCAAAGCCCACTTTAAAATGTCGTGCATGGACCTCCGACGCCCATAGAAAAATGATCGCGGGAATCAGCCACAGTCGGTTCATGAAGCACTCTTTCATTGCGGGACGCGAGACATCTTGAGCATGGAGGACTGATCAGCGGCAGTCGCCAGGACAAAGCACCAACGGAGAATGTTTAAGGCGACTGAATATAGATCGGGTTGGACAGAATCCAGATCATTCGTTCGCCGGCCACATCAAGCCAGGCCTCGCAGCGATAGTTTCCCGGCTGACCGACGGAGGTCGTGAATTCCTCACCGTCGGCTTCCTCAACAACTTCGCCATTTCGCACCAGACGCCAGTGGACCGGCAACGGTGCGATGGCCTTCAACGATGTTCCGTCGACCAGAGGAAACTGGCTGCCCATTTCCTGGCGAACGGTTCCGTGTGTTGCCGCGAAATCAAAACCTCGAGAGTCGGCGATCCAGTCGAAAGCCACAAATGCGCGGCCCGCATCCAGACATTCTCGCACGGCCGCGTCACTGTGTTCCGTCAGCAACAGGTGCGTTCCCACATGGCGCAGGCTGTTTTCATAACGATCCAGAAACATATCAAAGACAACGTCCCCCGGCTTTTTATTCTGCAGTAGTTCTTCGCTGTTCGGCAGTGCGCCAATGCTGAGTTCCAGCAGCTTTTCACCCACCGCATCTTCCAACTGGCCTTTGTCGTCCGCAATCCAGCGAACTACAAAGCCCACGTTCTGATGAGCGTCGTTCGCAGAGACGCCTGTGTGCGGTGCGATCGCGCACAGTTCATCGAATCGCTTGAGATAACTGGCTGGGTACTTTTGCAGAGTCGCAAAACTTTCCTGAGGATACTGTCGAATCATGGACGCCAGACTCATCATCCGGAAAGGATTTTTCAACGCGGAGATCATGCCCTTCTCCTCCTTGAAATCGGCATGTGTGTTGTACATCTCCACGCCGGTGACGCCATCAATCTGCCAGTCCATTCGCTCTTCCAAATGCGACACAAACAACTGGCCATTGCGACCACGGACAAGATCGGCCAGTTCCTGCGATGACGTGGGCGTGACACCTCGGAGGCTCATTGTGGGATACACAAGAAAGCCTTCCATCTCCGCCCCGGGAATCATCAGAACTCCATCTTTCATTCCCTGGTTTCCGTCGATGAAAAAATCGTAGGTGGCTTCCGGATGTTCGGTAAACATCAACACGGTCGTACCAACTCGCTGCGCTGCCGCAACAATTTCTTCGACCGTGCCCTCGCTGTCGTGCGACCAGTGTGAATGAACATGGAGATTGGCGCGATGCTCCTGATAGACGCCGGTGCGAGGAATCTCGACACGCTGCTTCTGCAGAGCCATCACGGACTTCTGAACGGCTTCCAGGCGTTCAGGAGTAAGCTTTTCAAGAGCATCTCCGTGCAGCGCCGCGGCATCGATGCCTGAGATAAAAAACATGCAGACGCAGAGCAGGATCTTCATGAATCAACAGTCTTGTGAATCTTGACCATGTGGTAAATGCTGAATTGTCAGCCAGTCAGCAGGTGGACGTCGTAACGTACAGCGGTTCTATCGCTAACCTTCGGCACGCACAAGCGATCTCACACCTGCGCGGTTGTTGAAGGTGTCCTCGCCTGATTTGGCACAGCGGAGGCAAACGTTATGCTTTGGCTCTGAATCCATTTCGCTTTTCGCAGAAATTCTGGCAGCGTCCATTTTTGTGATGCTGATTCATCCCGGATGGCATTCCGTTTGGAAACATTGTCCATGATACAACCATTGCTTCCTTTTCTCCTGCTGATTGGATTTGCCATCATGATCCCGGCGATCGCTGCGGAGAAATTTGAACTTCAGTTGAGGGCTCAGAAAGCGTCACCTGAGGCCAGCACTTTTGAACGAAGCAACATCGCGGCGACGTGGAATGCCGCCGAAACTGCAGTGATCGTGTGTGATGTCTGGGATAAGCACCACTGTATTAACGCGGTCCGTCGCATGGATGAATTTCTGCCGCGGATGAACGATCTTCTGAAGTTCACTCGCGAGCGAGGTGCGACGATCATTCATTCGCCCAGCGATTGTATGCCTGCTTACGAAAATCATCCGGCTCGACTGCGAGCCATCGCGGCTCCTGCCGCCGCGAACGCGCCGAAGGACGTTGCATTCTGGTGCTCAAGCATTCCTGCGGAAGAACAGGCCATGTACCCGATTGATCAGTCGGATGGCGGGGAAGACGATGATCCGGTCGAACATGCACGCTGGACAGAGGAATTGAAGGGGCTTGGCAGAAACCCGGGAATGCCGTGGAAGAGCCAGTCGGACAAGATCGAGATCGACAAGTCCGTAGACTTTATCAGCGACCGTGGCGACGAGGTCTGGAATATTCTGGAATCACGCGGTATTCAGAATGTGATTCTGGTTGGCGTGCATACCAACATGTGTGTGCTGGGACGGCCGTTCGGCCTGCGTCAGATGGCACGCAACAGCAAGAATGTGGTTCTGATGAGAGACCTGACGGACTGCATGTACAACCCGAAGCGATGGCCGTACGTGGATCACTTCACCGGCAATGACCTGATTGTTTCGCACGTTGAACGATTCGTATGCCCCACGATTTCCAGTGATCAGATTCTGGGCGGGAAGGCTTTCGTATCGAAGGACGACACTCGAACACAGCGAGATGTCACGGACGTACCGACCGCCGCCACATCGGGTGATTTGAAACAGCAGTGGATGACCGGCAGTATCGGAACGCCGTGGGAAGATTTTTCAGGAGGCACGCTGCAGCACGTTCAGGGCACGGTCTGGAACCGCTGCAGTGTTCGATTTCCCTCCTCGTGGCTGACCGAGGGCAGCCTGCAGTTGGAGAATTCAGCGGATGCAGAATTAACGCAGGCCTGGGTCAATGGTACGCCCCTCGTCTCAGCAGAAGACGGCGACGGTCTGACAATTCCGCTCGAGCTGATGATTCCCGATGACATCAATCTGCTGGTCGTACGCACGGAATACAGCCGCCCGCAAAAAGCGTTGGCCGCACCTTCGGCCATTCGCAGTGGAACACGGTCACTTGATCTCAAGGGCAGATGGCAGTTCCGACTGGGCGACAACGCCGCATGGTCCAACATTCCTCTGCCCGCAAAATTCGGCATGGGAGCCGACGTTTTGTTCGAAGCGAAGTAGCAGGCGACAGTTGCGATAAATTTCCGAGAGTAGCCGTTTCTGCGAGTCACGCATTCTGTTTGGGGAAGACGACGATGTTCCGGATCATCCTTCACATCACCGTTGCCGCCGCTGGTCTGAGCGTACTTCTTGCGATGGAGCCGACAAACGCTCAGGAGGCCGGGCATCGAGCCCGCACAACAACTGAGTCGTCAGAGCGTTTTCACCAGCGAGCGACTGCAAAGACCGGGCTGCTGATCCCGCTGTACGTTTATCCGGAGAACATCCACGTCAATCATGATTTCAATCGCGTGATAAAATTGAAGCGGATGTACCGGGAAGTTCCATTTTGGGTCATTGTGAATCCCGCTTCAGGGCCCGGTGAGGCGGTTGATGCGAACTATACGAAAGCCATTGACCGTCTGATCGGCGCTGGCTGTGTTGTCCTTGGGTATGTACCCACTGACTATGGAAGAGCTCCATTTGAGCAGGTGGAAACAAATCTGCAGGCGTGGCGGAGGATGTACCCGCGAACTCACGGCGTGTTTTTTGATGAGATGATCTACGAGGCCAATGATCGTGCGGTCGCGCACCAGGTCCGCTTGAACAAGGCGGCACACGACATGGGATACTGGCCCACTGTTGGAAATCCAGGCACAGACACACCCGGCATTTATTTCGCTGCCGACGCGGCCGATGTGATTGTGATTCACGAAGCCCGTGAATGGCCGACAGAAGAAAAGCTGCACGGTAATTATTTCGGCGGGTACTCCGACTTCGCGCCTCATACTCGAGCCACGCTGATGTATGGCCAGAAGGAATGCGATTCTGAAAAAGTCCGGATGGTGTCGCAATACACGCGATGGATTTACGTGACGCAGGATACTTATCAACCTGATAATCCGGACCATCCGAATCCGTGGGACCAGCTGTCGATCCATCTGGAATCCCTTTGTGAGGTTCTGAACGATTGACGACGTCAGCTGAACGCGTTCGTTCTGTCACGCCGCAGAGATTCGCTCGGTCTGAAGTCATGCGAGTCTCGCATGATGATTGCTGATCGACAGGAACTCAGTTCCCAGTCAGGTGTATCAGTTTTAAGGGTTAGAGACTTCGCCGTGCACCGGTCGGAGCGTTTCGGCATAAACCACCGAAATGAATTTGCCTTTGCCGAATTCGCAGTTCGATACGAAAGCTGGACGATTCCAAAGCCACTCGACGGATGAGTGTGCTCAGAAGACAAAGTCGGGCGATCCAATCAAATTGCCTGACCAAGCGATCTAAATAATTTCTAATGCGGACGGACCCGCGCCACAGGATGTGAAACTTTCCTTCGGAGAGTCCGTTGATGGCGCGACGTAACTCAATAGTGGCTTCAGTAGCCATGCTCTCGATCGGACTTGCGGTCGGCGGGCATCTCGAATCACTTCGGCTGACCCCGGCGGCCAATGCGGTGACTGCTGAGGGCGTAAGTGATACGCCTGTTCCGGCGTCAGCCATGGCGCTGGTGGACAGTGGCAATCATATCTCCCGAATCGCTGCGGATGTTATGCCGTCCGCGGTGCATATTCAGGCCGTGCGGGTCGAGAATGAGCGAAAAGTCGAGGAGACTGGTTCCGGCGTCATGATGCGAAGTCAGACGGTAAAAGGTCTGTTCGTTATCACCAATAATCACGTTGTCCGTGGCGCAGAAATGCCGGCCATTGACGTGGTTCTTGCGGATGGAGCCACGGTGCATCCGACTAAAGTTTATCGCGATATCGAGAGCGATATTGCCATCATGCAGATCCCGGACGGAGGTCAGCCGACGGCTCGCTGGGGCGACAGCAACACTGTGGAAATTGGACATTTCGTGCTGGCCGTTGGAAGTCCGTTTGGACTCAGTCAGTCGATCACCATGGGAATCGTGAGTGCGAAAGGTCGACGCGATCTGTCGCTCACCGCAGATCAGTCGGTGACCAATCAGGACTTTATTCAGACAGATGCGGCTATCAATCCTGGCAATAGCGGTGGTCCACTCATCGATGTGCGTGGCACAGTTGTCGGAATCAATACAGCAATCGCATCCAACAGCGGCGGCAACGAAGGCATCGGATTCAGCATTCCCAGCAATCTGGTACACAGAGTCTTCGAGCAGATGGTCGCCTACGGCCGTGTTCGTCGTGCTTATCTGGGCGTAGAACTGGACAACAGCTTCAATGATTCCACCGCTCAGCGGCTGGGTTTGCCTCGATCAAGAGGGGCCAGAATCACGCGAGTCTACTCGCATCAGTCGAGTCCGGCCGTCGTCGCCGGGTTGCGACCCGATGATGTGATTCTGTCATTCAATGGTGTGGACGTGATTGATGAGAACCATTTGATCAACCTGGTCAGTCTCGCGGATATTGGGACGTCAGCGAAAATCGAAGTCCATCGAAGTCGGGGTAAGTCTGAGATGGTCGTGCAGCTGACTGACAGAGAAGATTTCCGAACTGCTACCGATGCTCGTGGTACGTTCAACACTCGCTAAGCAGACTGCGGGAATTCCATCATTCGCGATGCGAGCGAATCAAACGACATGAAGCGGACCCTTTCGGTCCGCTTTTCTCGTTTGTCTACGATGAGAATTGGCGTTCATAGTCAATAAAAAAGCCCGCGACGAGTCGCGGGCTGAAGTGCTTTGTTATGACTCGATCTTTGATGCGTCCCCTCGCGGCGTGTGCCTTGCCCCTGGTAGGATCAGGAGTTCTCCGGCATAAAGGAGAATTGAGAGAAGATCGAGTCAGAACAATATTGGCACACGATTATTGTCGACCGGTCCTTTCCGACGCATGACGGGTCTGTTGAATCTTTTAAGATCAAACGGACCACTCCAGACAGACGGCATAAACGCTTCGGCGAAATTCTGGTGGCGAACTGGCAAATTGGTCAGCATTTGCCGAAGTAGCACGACGTTACCACGCCAATCGGAACCCACAGGATCGATGTTCGTTGAACACGGGTTAGGCGACGGTCATTCCATTAATCTGCAGGAACTGCCAGAAGCACTCCGACCAGAAGGTCGTATGCGGCGTGGCAGCCGACCGTAATTCCAAAGCCCCGCAACAGAAAGACGGTCGCGAAAAACAGTCCTGCGGCTGCGCGAAAGGAAAATGCAAAGAGGTTGAACGCATCCGCTGACGGGCCAACATGATGGGCGATCGCGAACAGGAAACTGGTTGAAACAGCCGCCATAGCTGCTGCCCATTTCGGAGGAAACTCAAACATCCGAAAGCCAAGAAATGCGGCCGGCACAAGTAACAGTCGAAACATCACTTCTTCATAGACGCCAGCTCCAATGAACGAGACGGCCTGCGTGACGGAACCGCCGACAGCATTCAGGACCGCCTCATTTCGCGCATCATCCAAAGTGATCTGTCGGAATAGCAAATCATGACATTGCCCGACGGCGACGAGCACAATCGCCAGCAGAATGCTCTCTGCCAGCATTCCGACCTGCGTTTCCAACCGAACGTGCCACGGGTTTCGCCGAGCCAGATGCCATCCCAGCAGCATACCAATCACAAACAGCGGGAGCAGAATCTGCCCTACACCGGCTTGCGATAGCAGTGAACGCATCCAGAAGTCTGCGCCGTTGCGAACCGCATCCGGCTGGTCCTGACCAATCGCCAGAACCCCGAACTCGTAGATTGCAATCCACGGAATCAGAAAGAGTAAACTGGAAAGCGGCGTCCTCGCTTCGCTCCAGTAATCTCCCGTCAGGTTGTCAGGTTCTTCAGGCATTTATTGAATCGTCAGTTTGAGATGTCACAGACCGATACCCGCGGCATTTCGACACATCTTTATCGTTTGGTCATTTTCAGGCCGCATCCGTCGAGCGACGATCTGTTCCACAGCCTTCTATCGGATGTCGTCAGACCGTTGACTGGAATCAGGCCGCAGAGGTTTGTCGGTTGGAGCCTTGAAAAATCACCAGACCGGCAATGTTGGCCGCTGTCTTCCGCAAGCCACGTCATTCCGCAAGCCACGTCATTGAGCAAAAACAGAGAAGGTGGGGCCGTCCCCTGCAGCCCAAATGGCGTGGGCTTAAGGGAAATTTGTAGCGGAAGTCGCGTAGACTTCCGCTGATTTGCCAGGAAAGCCGGAACTCCTGGCGAGTTCCGCTACGCTAAGTCCACGCCATTGCCCTGCAGCCTTGAGGAACTTCGGACGACGCATCCGTTTTCCAGAAAGTGGAGTGGGAGAAGTTTCAGAGTTCGCTGCCATTGGCTGTTCGGCAGAATGCCAGCGTAGTTTGTGAGTCAGCACGATGCTGTCATCTTTACTTTCACTTGTCGCGGCAGGACGTTTCGAGTCCGCATCGTGGTGAATAAGTCCAAAGGCCGAGCAGATGCTGCGAGCCATTTCCTGATCCATGTCCTCATCCGGCTGAGAGTCGGGCCATCGATCCGCGACTGACAAGCGACTGACAAGCGGGTGGCTGAAGGGTCCGGCAGAACGTCGATTTTCTCGCAGCAGTTGCTCGCGAAGAAGCGCGAGAGGACGAGAGGACGATTTCGTGTCGAAGTAAGCATGTTCCACGGACCAGCGTGCGGCGGCGATCTCGACCACATCATCCCCCAATTGAATGGTTATCAGTGATCTCAGAATCCTGATTTCTGAGTCCAACCGACTGCTGCAGAGGGGCCGCCTTTCCCACATCCCGCTTTCGGTTGTGTCCATTG
>QWOO01000014.1 GCA_003669615.1 Planctomycetota bacterium | reverse complement strand
TGCAACGACGGTATGGAGACTGCGTAAGAACGATGCGGGCTATCGGCCCGGCAGTGGTGGCCTGTAAAAAGCAGCTTGCGGAAACCAATGTCAGCAAAGCGGACAACGGAAGTTCGCTGACTGGACAGTCGTCGCGATGAACCTTTCAGACGTCGCCGTTGCTTCGATGAAGCAGAGCAAACGCTGAAAAAATCCTGATCGACAAACAGGAACTGTCAGCCGATTTTTGGCGGAGGCAGAGGCGGTCGCAACGAGCAGACCTGCAGTCGCTCGGACTGCGGCACGATCGATTCCGTTGGACCAGACTGGCCGCAGATCAACTGAGCACAGGTCGGAAGGACTGTAGGAGGCAGACAGCACCAAAACGTCGGCTGACCCTGACACTGGGCGGCAAACACAGTCATCACCCACTTCGACCCAGGAACCAACTTGTGTGAGTGACCGGTCTTTGTTGATGGAGGATTCACATTGCCCGCCACAACAGCTCTGCACTTCGGCGACGAACTGTTTTCGCTCTTTGCGTGTGCGGCGACAGAGGGAATTTCACATCGGCGGTTTGAAGATGCGGTCATGGCAACCGCAGGCTTTGTCTCTATGGCGTGAGTGGCTGCTGGCTTCGCGATTTTTCTGGCCACACAACGCTCACAATGAGGCACCGCTTTTGCCGGAGCGTTGGCCCCCAGCGAGGCAACTTCTTTACGAGCGGCCGCGAGCACATAGGCCGGCAGTTTGACGTGGTTGGACTTGGCCCACGCGACCTTTTGAAGGTTGGTAAAACAGCAACACTTCTTCCAGCATTGCTCCGCCGACTGACAGCCACACGGTCGATTCTGGCAGGGAAAAGGCTGAGATAAATCCTTTTCTGATCCCGTGGTCTTCAGAAACGCAACGGGCAAAGGCAGCAGCATGGCGCAAACGCTTAACAGTATGCTGACGCTGATTAGCCGCCGCACGGAAAGCCGTTTGAAGATGCGAATGCAGGGTCTCATGAAGAACTGCGTCTGGCCGCGGGGAACCGCAACAACGTTACCATTTTCGAAACGTTAACCGGGCACGCATTGAAATGCTAAGTCCAGCCGCAGAAATTAGGAACAGTATTTCAACGTATCTGGCGACTTTCCCGCACCCGGGAGGAGTACTGAATTTGCGACTCCCACGCACGGATACAAACCCTATCGTCGTTGAGGCTACCGAATTCCGAGCACACAACTGCTTATACAGCAGCCGTCTTTACCGATTTGCGCAATGGATCTTATCGCCGTGTGAAATCCCGCAATAACGTGAAACCCTGATTCCAGCGCGATGTGACAATGCGTACCGTCTGTTGTGGATTCACTGCAGCCGAATGCGAATCAAACGACAGTGCTGTCAAGGGAAGGAAGGGTCATCACGGGCGCCGCTTCCTTCTGCCATTCAACTCGTGGAGCATCGGCCCACAGCTGTTCCAGATTGTACAACGCACGGCCTTCGGGAGTGAAAACGTGAAGGACGACATCGCCGTAGTCAGTCAGAATCCAGTTTCCTTCGGTGCGATAACCTTCAATGCTGATGCGGCGGTTGCCGTCTTCGTGCTTCAGCTTGCGGTTCACTTCGTCCGCGATGGCATGAGCCTGACGCTGGCTGGCGGCGGTGGCAATCACGAAGAAGTCGACGATCGAAGTCACCTTGGTGAGATCCAGAACCAGTACATTCTGGCCTCGCAGCTGATCGGCGATGTAGGCCGCAGCAACGGCATTCGCCAAACTGGCGTCGTACAACTCTTTTGTGCGAGGAGCGGCGGCGGTTGCTTTGTCGGTCAAAGTCGCCAAAGTGCCGATAGGAACGACTGGAACGACAGGAACGACAGGAACGATTGAATCAGCCATGATCTGCTTACCAGGTGAGAACTACACAACGTCATTAAAACGCTGATTCTACGTTCGAACGACTCGTAAGACAACAAGCGAACACCGAATGACGCGATTGAAACGCTGAATTCGAGCCCGGATGGACGTGGAAACGCTGTGTTTGTGTGGCAGAGCCGTTCGACTCACCCGCCGAACCCCCATACAAGCTTGAAGAAGAGATTACCGGCCGCTGGTATGGCGAGCCGGTATCGTCCTCAATCAGACTTTAGACGTCACACAACTCCACGGCCTGCTTCAGCCCGGCGAGCGGATCACGAATCGGAATGAACTCGTGTCCGACATAGCCCTTGTAGCCGATCTCCAGCAGCTTGCGAATAATCGGAGGAAAATTGATTTCCTGCTTGTCGTCCAGTTCCGCGCGACCCGGATTGCCGGCCGTGTGCACGTGGCCGATAACGTCCTTGCACTCTTCAATTCGGCGAATAACGTCACCGTTCATCACCTGCACGTGATAGATGTCAAACAGCACTTTGACTCGAGGTGATCCGACACGACGCACGATGTTGGCCACGTAGTCAATGTCATCGCCCTGATAACCTGGATGGCCCTTCATCGGATGCGAATCATCGCGAGTGTTCAGGTGCTCCAGACAGATCGTGACGCCCTTCTTCTCCGCGTGTACTGCCAATTTCTTCAGAGCGGCAACGCAATTGTCAGCACCTTCCTGAAGACTGATCTCGCCGCTGGTCGGGTCTTCAGCGTTCTTCCACTTATAGCCCGTGAAGGCAATCACGCTCGGAACACCGGCTTCCGCGCACTGATCGATGGTTTTCATCGTCGTGGCAATCACTTCTTCCTGATAGGCCGGATTGTTCAGGCCCTTCATGAACGGAGCACCCGGCATTCCATTGGCCGCGATGGCGCAAGTCATCCCATGTTTCTTGATCGTCGGCCATTCATCGGGACCACAGATTTCCACCGATTCGCATCCGAGGCTTTTGGCGATGGAACAGGTCTGGTCGATGTCCCATTTGTCTCCGGCAATGTTGAAACACCAGAAGACGACGGAATGCTTGATATTACCCTTCATGGCAACTTTCTGAGCGGTGGAAATGGTTGGAAAATGAATGCCAGCGTGACGATTGTCGACCGGCAGCACGAAAGTCTGCCGGAACGCTTGAGCATGGTTTTGAAGGTATCCGCAAGGTTTGCACTTTGCAAGCTGCCGCAGGGCGAGCTGCCTGTTCCCCCGCCGTTGTCTTGCAGATTGCAGCTGAAGATCCGCGAAACCAGAATCAGCGTTCGGCAACCGCCAACTTCGGCAGCGAGTCACACATCTGCAACGCCAACAACGGATAAGCGGTTCCGCTGTAGGTGATGTAATGCCAGGAATCTGTGTTCAGGGAACGAGTCCACCAGCGGCCGGATTCCTGTTGGTTTTTTTGCAACCACACAATTCCTTTTGCCAGACGTTCGTCTTTGGCTTCAAGACCAGATTCCCGCAGCACAATGATGGACAATCCGGTCATGTGACCGTCGCTTGGCGGGTCTGCAAACTCTGGTTCGGCCTTGAGCTTTTCCGCTCGATTACCGCCGCCCCAGGTTTCCGGAGCTGCAAACGAACGGATCGACCAGCCACCGTCAGCTCGCTGATGCGCAAGCAGTCGGTCGACCAGTTCCTGCTTCTTCTCCACTGGCAACAGATCGGTCATGCGGCTGTTGGCCCACAGTAAAAGAGTCCGGCTGTAATCATGAGCCGGATTTTCCGTGCGAAGATAACTCTTCAGACGCTCGACCGATTCTTTGAGCGGTCCGTTTTCTGATGCAGCCACCTTTTGCAACCAACCGGGCGCTGTGGCGGCTGCCATCGCAGCAACGGTGGCTTCGTGGTAGGCATCGGATTCAAACGGCGGCCAGCAGTCGAGCGATCCCCATGTTCCGTTTTCGCTTTGAATCGCAAACATCAGTTCCAGAGCGGTTTCTGTTTCTTGTGCCAGCGATCCCGACACATGCGCGTCCCATTCTGCAAGACCTGCCGCAAGGTAGATCAGCTGTGCGGGGCGAGTTGCCTGTTTCAGACGTTCGTGCTTTTCCTCCTGAAGCTTTGTCAGCGCCGTGAGAAAAAATTCCCGCGTGGCCTCGGGCGGTTTTCCCAACGACTGGCTCAACGCGGGCCGCGTGACCATGTACGTTCCATTGGTGTGGCAGCTGACACACTTCTTTTCGCCGCTCCAGGCCACAGAACCCTGTTCAAGATACTGTTGCGCCAGTTCAACGGAGATATCGGCCCGCTTGGGTTCGTCGGCAGATGCCTTTGGAATGGTGATCTGTTCAAACTTGTATTGATGGTCGTCCGCCCGCAGGATGCCACTCAGCAGGCAGCCGGGGACGATCGAAAATAGAACCGCGAAGAATGAAATACGCTGCAGGCACAAAAACGGAGTCAGAAGTTTCATCGGCAGGCCTTTTCGAAGGAAGGAACGCTCGGCGGACCAGAGCGGAAGTTTTGAAGTTGCGCGTTTGTGCATATCTCAACCCGCTGCGTCAGCGAGGGATTGCGTTTTTGCGTCCATCACAACCCGAAACGTGAGTGCGTGAGGGATTGAGCAGTCGCGTTTTACAAGGTTCACCGTAAGTCCCTCGCTGACGCGTCGGGTTATGATAATTCCCTGTATTTTGCCCCGTTGATCTGCCACAGTCGTGAACATCGCAACTTCAAAAAGCGGAAGGAAGGGCTCAACGCAGGGCGGAGTCTATTCAAGGATACGGATACAGGAGGGCCCTGGAATTTCAATCGGAGTGCCGGCCGATTGCAGGATGCCTGTTCCTTCGGCGATTCTGAAGACTGCGACGTTGTTGCCGGCCATGTTGGCACAGATCACAGTCGCCCCGTCACTGGTAATGGCCAGGTTCTGCGGGCCTTTGCCGAGACTTGGGATAATCTCAAGCAGGCTTAGCGTCCCGTCGCTGCCGATGGAATAACAGGCCAGGCTGTCGTGGCCACGATTGGTGCCGTAGAGAAACTTTCCGTTCGGAGTAATCTTCAGGTCGGCCGTGTTGCTGACTCCATCAAAGTCGGCCGGCAGAGTGTCGATGGTCGTGCGTTCAAGCAGAATTCCGGAGTCCGGCAGATAGTCGTACAACGTGACGGAATTTTTCAGCTCGTTGATCACATACATCCACTTGCCATTCGGATGGAACGTCAGATGACGGGGCCCACCGCCGGGAGGTGTTCGCACAAATGACTGCTGATTGGGAGTGAGCTTCGCGGTGGCGGGATCGATCTGGTAACACAAAATCTGATCAAGACCCAGATCGGCGGCGTAGGCAAATTTGTTGTTGGGGCTGATCACGAAGCAATGGGCATGAGGTCCCTTCTGACGCGATTCGTCGACGCTCGACCCAACATGTTGCACAAAGGAAACCGGTTCCGACAAAGATCCGTCGGACTTGATGGCATAAGAGGCAACGCTGCCTGTCATGTAATTCGCCATCAGCACGCTTTTTCCGGTCGCGTCGACTTCCAGAAAGCACGAAGCTGTACCCTTCGTCGACTGACGATTGAGTGGGCTGAGTTTTCCTGTGCGACCATCCAGACGAAACGCGGCCACCTGCTCAGCTTCCGTGCCACCGAACGTCGGCGCATAGATGGAGTACAGAAATCTGTGGTCCGGTGTGATGGCCATAAAGAACGGGTTCAGGACATCCGGCGTACGATGCAACAGTTTCAGAGTTCCGGCCTTCGCGTCAAAGGTGTAGGCATGAATAGCTCCCTGATCACCCGGAGCGAATGCAGAGATAAAAACCAACGGCTCCGAGGCGACGGAAACCTGAGCGTGCGTCATCAGACAAACTCCTGCCACTGCAAAGGCAACGTGAAAAAAGACGGAACTACGCATGGCTGTTTCCTGTCGAGAACTCATTATGGGTATCCACCGTCCTCGAGATTTTCGAGCGGTCAGAAAGGAATGTGTAACCGATCAGGCACTCGCGTTCCAATGACGGCACAGGACCTGCCCGAGCTTCCGGTGCGACGAGCAGCGGAGTTGGGAGCTGGGAGTTGGGCTCACTCGCTGGCGCTTCGAGCTTGTATGGGGGCTTCATTTAAAACAATTCGGGCTGAGACCGAGGGCAATTTGGCATTCTCCTGAGGATGCGTTCAGGTTGACTTGAGGTATGCTGCGGAATCGAGCACCATCTGCCGCGAACGAGCCGCCCGCCGATTTCCGCTACGGGGAACGGTGTCAGGAGTGGCCGAATATGAATCGATATTAACAAGCAGGGTTATGGACATGGGCGAGAAGATTTGTCGATGGGGAATTTTGAGCACCGCGGGCATCGCAAAGAAGAACTGGGCCTCCATCGCGAATTCGGGGAATGGTAAGATCGTCGCCGTCGCCAGTCGGGATGTCGCAAAGGCTCAGACGTTTATCGATGAATGTCAGGCATCCGAGCCGGTAGCTTACAAAGTCGATGCTGTCGGAAGTTATGACGAACTGCTGAATCGATCCGACATCGACGCGGTCTATGTGCCGCTTCCGACCGGCATTCGAGCGGACTGGGTTGTGAAAGCCGCGCAGGCTGGCAAGCATGTGATGGTCGAAAAACCGTGCGGCGTGAACACGGCCGAGGTTCAGAAAATGGTGGACGCGTGCGACGCTGCAAAAGTCCAGTTTATGGACGGTGTGATGTTTATGCACAGTGCGCGGATGGATGCGATGCGGAAGGTTCTGGACGACGGCAAAAGCGTCGGTGAGCTTCGTCGAATTGCCAGTCAGTTCAGCTTCTGTGCCGATGAATCCTGGGTGCAGAGTAACATCCGGGCCAGCAGTCAGCTGGAGCCAGCCGGGTGTCTGGGGGATCTCGGCTGGTACACGATCCGTATTATCCTGTTCGCGATGAAGTATGAAATGCCGGTCGAAGTCCGCGGCCGAATCCTGAACGGCGTCAAGCGAGCGGACAGCTCCGATGTGGTGCCGATGGAGTTCCAGGGTGAGATGCATTTCGCCAGCGGAGTATCCGCGACATTCTTTAACTCGTTCCGCACGAATCATCAGCAGTGGGCGCATATCAGCGGTTCGAAAGGCTACCTCCAGGTCAATGACTTCGTCCTGCCATATTTGGGCAACGAAGTCACGTTTGACGTGGGGAATCACAATTTTTCTGCGGATGGCTGCGACTTTGTGATGGAGAAATTCATGAAGACGCATCAGCTGCCCGAGTACAGCAATAACACAAAGAACGCTCAGGAAACCGCTTTGTTCCGCAACTTTGCGAACCTGGTGCTGAGTAGAAAACGAGATAACTTCTGGCCCGAGGTGGCTCTGAAGACGCAGCGAATTCTTGATGCCGCCCTAGTTTCTGCCAACAGCGGTGGCGGGGCTGTGAAGCCTTAGAAACTGGCGACTCGCAGGATTCCCGGTGCGGACGTCAGTTCCGAAAAGAAGGATGTCGAACAGTCGTGGGCTTGTCTTGCTGGAACTCCGGCCATCGAATTTCGTACACTCTGGACGTGTCCGGGACGCCGTTTGGCTCTTTTCAATCACTCTGTTGATTCTTGGTGACGCTACATGGAAGCTCTGTTTGATCTTTTCAGCAGTCTGCTGGATGTTCTCAGGTCGTTGCTGAATGTCGTGGTGAATCTGGTTCGAGTCATCCTGCCGTGGCTGCCGTTGTTGGCGTGGATCGGCTTCTGGACGTTCGCAGTCAACTGGGCCAAAGTATTTCCAATCCTGCGACGTGGCGGAATGGTGGGAGTCTTCCTGCTGATGTTCGTCACAGTGTTGGTCTGGGGTGCGGTGGCTCCTCCTGCAGAAGGCAAACATCTGCTGTTCGGGCTTTCGGTCAGCAACTATGCCGGGAAGTTCATTTACGTCTCCATGCTGACCTGCATCGCATTGTTGTGCGGTTCGGCTCAACTTTCGGGAGCGTTTGGAAGCCTGTGCGAGTTTCCTGAAGAACCGGCAGACGACGATCATGGGCATGGCGGACATGGCCATGACGATCATGGGCACGGCCACGGAGGACACGGTGCGATTGCCAGCAATGATCATGGACATGGTGGCCACGACTCTGTCGTTCATGCTCATTGATCAAGAAATGTATCGATGAATTCTTCACAGGCCGCAGGAAACTGCGGCCTGTCGCTTATAGGGCCATGCAATATGGCCGAGCCAAATTCTTCCGCATCACTATCCTCCCTAAAAATCTGCCTTGTTCTATGCCCGCTTCAGGAACCTTCGTCATGAAATCAATGACGCTTCTCGCGATGCTGCTGACGTCCTCTGTTGCAATGTCCGGAGACTGGCCGGGCTGGCGTGGACCGCACGGAAATGGTCTCGCCGACGGAGCCGGTTATCCAACGGAATGGGCGGCCGATAAGAACATCGTCTGGAAGTTTCCGTTGGTCGGTCGAGGCGCATCGACGCCGGCCGTTGCCGGTAACCGAATCTTCGTAACGACAACGCACGAAGGTCAGAACGTTGTGCATTGCATCGGCATGGACGGAATGGCGCAGTGGTCAAAAGCCATGGGAACCGCCGTTGATGGCAAACCGGGGAAAGACGGAACCGGCGCCAATCCATCTGTCACCACAGACGGCGTGTTCGTGTTTGCCTATTTCAAAAGCGGTGATTTTGGCTGTTTCACTGTCGAAGGCGAAGCAAAATGGCATCGCAATCTGCAGAAGGAATTCGGCGAAGACACACTCTGGTGGGATCTGGGAACTTCGCCCGTTCTCACCAAAGATGCAGTCGTTATCGCCTGTATGCATTCGGGTCCTTCTTATATCGCAGCGTTTGCAAAAGCCACTGGGGAAATTGTTTGGAAACACGACCGTGATCTGGGAGCTCCGGAAGAGGCAGCTCAGAGCTACGCAACTCCCGTGGTGGTCCAGGACGCTGGTCGCGAAGTGATTGTCGTGCTTGGTGCTGATCACGTAACGACTCATGATGCTGCAACCGGCAAGGAGATCTGGCGTTTGGGCGGCCTGAATCCGACCGGTCATAAATATTTCCGTTCGATTGCATCAGCGACAGTGTCCGATGGAATCGTGGTGGCTCCGTATGCTCGCGGCGAATCACTAACCGCCATTCGCATGGGTGGTGAAGGCGATGTTACAGCCAGCCACGTGCTGTGGGTGAACGCGGGCACATCGGGTGATGTTCCTACACCCGCGATTGCAAACGGGCGAGTCTACATTTGTCGCGATACCGGAGACGCTCGCGGCACGATCGACTGTCTGGACCTGACGACGGGCAAGACAATCTGGAGTGGTCAGCTGGAAAAGAATCGTAACACATATCGCTCGTCGCCTGTCATCGCTGACGGCAAGCTTTACATCGCCCGGCAGGACGGCGTTGTGTTTGTGCTGGATGCCATGGGAAGTGAGTTCAAGCTGCTGGCAAAGAATTCGATTGCCGAAGAACACACTGTTGCGACCCCCGTGTTCGTCGACGGTAAAATTTTGCTGCGCACCGACAGTCACATTTGCCTGATCGGAACTCAGGGATAGTACTCGTCGAAGAATCCAATCTCTCTCTCCTCCAAAGGTAAACACTGAAGTGACGGCCCAAGGCTACTGTCGACCTCCCAGGGCGATCACCGACATTCTCGACGTCGCTCCCACACCGGCCGTGTCTCTTAGCCCGACTCGAGAATTCATTCTGCTGATTGAACGTTCCAGCTATCCACCGATCGAGGATCTGGCGGCGCCGATGCTGCGACTTGCGGGTCTGAGAATCAATGCTCTCACGAATGGACCGCATCTGGCACCTCGCAGCACGGGACTTGTTCTTCAGACGATTGCGACGGGCGTTCAGAATCGAATCCTGGTTCCTCAGGGTTCCAATATTGGGTTTCAGGGCTGGTCACCGAATGGCCAGCATTTTGCGTTCACAATCACAAAAGTGGACACCATCGAATTGTGGATCGCGTCTGCAAAAAGCATGACGGCTCGCCGCTGCGATGGTGTGCCAATCAATGGAACATATGGAGTTCCTGTGCAGTGGCTGCCCGACAGCAGCGGCCTTCTTGTTCAGACCATTCCTCTCGGCCGCGGGGCTGCTCCTGTTAAACCGCGAGCTCCCAAAGGCCCTGCAATTGAAGAGAGTTCGGGAAACTCGGGGCCGGTGCGAACGTATCAGGACCTGCTCCAAAATTCACATGACGAAGATCTGTTCGATTTCTATTGCATCTCGCAGCTGACTCATGTTGCACTCGAAAGTCTGCAGCAGAAATCCGTTGGCACGCCGCAACTGTTTGCCAACGTCGATGTATCGCCGGACGGTCAGCATATTCTGATTGTGCGTCTGGATCGTCCGTATTCCTATACGCTGACTTTGAATCGTTTTCCAAAGACGACGGAAGTCTGGTCTCAGACCGGCCAACTTGAGCACACGGTTTCGCAACAACCACTGGAAGACCGCATCCCAATTGAAGGTGTCCCCACGGGGCCTCGTTCGGTCGGATGGCAGCCGACCCGACCGGCAACGCTGGTGTGGATCGAAGCTCTTGACGACGGTGACCCGCGAAAGACAGTCGATTTTCGCGATCGAGTTCTGAAGCTGCCGGCTCCGTTTCAGAACACTGCCACGGAAATCGCGAAGACAACTCATCGCTTCAGCGGACTACTATGGGGCGAACGTGATGGTCTGGGATTTCTGCGAGACTACGATCGAGACCGCCGCTGGGTTCGCACATTGCAGATCAATACGGAAGATTCCGCTGCAGGAAGTAAGGTGATCTGGGAACGTTCGATTAACGACCGTTACGCCGATCCTGGTTCGCCGATGACGCGTCCCCTGCCAAACGGTCGACGCGTTCTGTGGCAGCATGAGAACCATGTGTTTCTCGAAAGCAGTGGCGCAACTCCGCGTGGCGATCGTCCGTTTCTTGACCAATTCGATCTGAACACTCACGCCACTCGCCGATTGTTCCAATGCGATGAAGACAGCTTTGAATCCGTCGTGGCCATGCTTGCGGATGATGGTTCGACATTTATCACGCAGTACGAAACGCCACGGCTGGCTCCGAATTTTTTCCTCCGAACAGCGGACGCTGAACGAAAATCGCTGACTAATTTCCCTGATCCCATGCCGCAGCTTCGCGACATTCACAAAGAACTGGTCACGTACCAGCGCAGCGATGGCGTTCCTTTGTCCTTCACGCTTTATCTTCCGCCCGGTCACCTGAAGGGCTCAACGCTGCCCACGATCATGTGGGCGTATCCGCGAGAATTCAATGATCCTGCAACGGCCGGGCAGGTCGCGGGATCCACCAACCGATTCACAACAATCAACGGAATTTCGCACCTGTTTCTGCTCACGCAGGGTTATGCAATTCTGGACGAAGCTACGATGCCGGTTGTCGGCGCACCAGAAGTTGCCAACGACACTTTCATTCAGCAGGTGGTGTCGAGCGCCGAGGCAGCGATTGACAAAGCTGTGGAGATGGGCGTGACACGCCGCGATCAGGTGGGCGTCGGCGGTCACAGCTACGGAGCGTTCATGACGGCTCATCTGCTGGCGCACTCTCAGTTGTTTCGAACCGGGATCGCTCGCAGCGGCGCGTACAATCGCACGCTGACACCGTTTGGATTTCAGAACGAACGACGCACGTTCTGGGAAGCTCCGCATATTTACATGGCAATGTCTCCGTTTGCCGCCGCCGACAAGATCAAGTGCCCGGTGTTGCTGATTCACGGTGAAGACGACAACAACCCGGGCACATTTCCTCTGCAAAGCGAACGGCTTTACCATGCGATTCGCGGCAACGGCGGTTCAGTCCGTTACGTCACTCTGCCGCATGAATCGCACGGCTACATCGCTCGCGAATCAGTCGAGCACACGCTCTGGGAAATGGTCACTTGGTTCGACAAGTATGTCAAAGACGCACAGTGACCGTCCTAAAACAGTCGTCCCGGATCCTTCGGAGAATAGCTGCGAAGGTAGTTGCTGAGCTTAAGCTTTCTGGCCGTGTTTTCTGACGTCATGTAGCGAATCTTTCCGAAGATTGGCCGCTCAGGTCCCCACGCTCGATCGTACCGTCCCAGCACCCAAAAGATCCCCGAATACGAGTTCGGATTGCGGCCATCAACCGCGAAGCGATTGTTGAGTTCAATCATGGATGCCAGTGCGTCACGGGGCGTTGCCGACCATTCCAGAATCTTCTTACCCCACAGCATTCGCAGATAATTGTGCATGCGGCCTTCAGTGACCAGCTGGGTCTGAGCGGCGTTCCATAATGCGTCGTGTGTCGTCGCTGACTGAAGCTGATCGAGTGTATAAACGACGGGACGCAAATCGGACGAGTGCTCTTCCAGAGTCTGCTGAGCCCATGCAGGAAGCGACTCATACTGATCGTAGTCCGGTCGCTGCCAGCACATGTTAAAGCCCAGTTCCCGCCAGGTCACAAGCTCATCCAAAAAGGATTCAGCTGCCCCGGACATGCCCCACCAGCCCGCACGGCCGCCGCGCGTCTGCTTGACGTCACCAAGATCGACTGGCGACCAGCCTTCCTTCGATAACAACGCAGCGAAAATCTCATGGGCGGAGATGTGGCCAAAATGCAGGTATGGAGACAATCCGCTGGCGGCATCCTCATCTGGTTGATTTCGCTCATCCGCGTAGCGATTCAGGCGAGTCTCAAGGAAACGATTCATGCAGCGAACAGCTTCCGCAGATCCTCCCTTCATCACTGCGACCGTGACACTTTGATCCACAGGGAGTGCGTCCAAAGCCGCCGTGTCACAGGCCAGAATCGAGTCGCTCGCTGGTCGCCAGCGGCTGGAAAGTTCTTCAGGGATCTGCGCGAGTCGCGGGACCGTGACATCATTTAGCGGACTGGCCTGAGGCATCACGGTCAGATGTGGAGTGAGAGTCTTCTGAAGATAGCGCCGGAAAGCGTAGGCCGTGGGAAACACCTGATCGGCCGCTCGCATCGGGAGCAGTCCATTCGAATCGACCGCCTCCATCAGCACCGGGCTTCGGCGAGCCACCGCGTGAATCATGCGTGGCAAAAAGAAGCATGGAAAATCATCCGTGATGATCACTGCGGCCTTGCGTGACAGTTCCGCTAACAAGCCGGAGCCGTCACCGAATCCTGGCTCAACGTAGGGCAGGTAGGCGTGACCGGATTGTGTCGCAACTTGCTGATTGCAACTCATCCCCTGGATTACAAATGTATGCAGACGACGACTGGCCCACGTGTAATCACATCGCAGTGCCTCAAGGATCAGCAGCGGACGATTCAGTTTCTTCGCCCACTCGACTGCTCGGTCGAGCGAAAAGTTGTAGACGAGCCGACGATTGGCCGTCATCCAGTAAAGCACGAACTGGCCGTCACTGCGCGCTGACTGCTGATTCAATGCCGTAATCCGAAGCGGAGGAACGCCACTCATAGATTCACCTCATGGTCCGACAACTGCAGGTTCAAAGGAGGAAACAGTTCGAGCATTTTCCGTTCTCGATACTCAAAAATTCGCAGCAGATCACGCTGCACAAAAAATCGATTCACCAGACGTCCTCCGAAAACTCTGTAACTCACTTCGTCGGTCGCCAGAGTCCCTTCGGGCACCGATTCGAAGGTATGCAGGTGCTCCCATAATTGATACGGGCCTTTCAGTTGACGATCCGTAAACGAAAACGGCGGATCCCACGACGAAATTTCTGTACACCAGCGGATAGGCAGGCCGCGAAGGCGAATTGAATAGTCAATCAGACAACCCTGCCGAATCTGAATCGGCGCGGGAGTCAAAATGCGAAAATTCAGCCAGTCCGGGGTGATCTGCTCGAGCTGAAAGGCATCGCTGAAGAATTCAAAAAGTGCCTCTCGTGAGTGAGTTAGAACGATGGACGAACGCAGCACAAAACAGCGATCTTCGTCATCCCAACGAATACTCACCATTGTCAACCCCCTGCACGTTTTGAACGTTTACCTAAAAAAGAGACGTACCGTGAACTGCCCACGTTATTCACTAACTTGCCGATTAGTTTAAATCTTCCGAAAGTTTTGGGTTACTGCGAATGCCGCCCAACGGTTCAAAGCGTGTGAACGTTTTAGACTAGTAAGGACGATTTGAGCAGGGGCCGATTTCGGCAGAGCGTGATTCAGCTCAGGGAGATGACAGAATGGTAACGAAAGTACGAACACAAGTTGGGAGATCAGCGAAGCAAGCCTCTGGCCGAACTGCTGAGTGCCTTCAATCTGACGCTCAACTAAAAAGCTTGCGAGAGCGGGCAGTCAGTTTCCTCGGTCAAGAGATTCGATTTATCTACTGTTCTGAGTTTGAGTCGCTCGAGGGCGACGACACTCCGATTTTCGAAGCCGAGGAATCGCTTCAGGAACTGCGAGGGACTTCCCAGACTCAGCGTTCGGCGTCTTCTGCTCCTGCCTCGATGGACATGGAAGAAGCAATCGCGCTTCAAAACTGGTCTGCTCCCGATCCTCTGCTGACATTTGAGCAGGAGCAGGTTCTGTTCCGAGCCCTGAATTTACTTCGCTATCGCATTAACCGACTGCGAAGTCGACTGTCGGCCACTAATCCATCGCGTAAAGCGGTGGAAAACATCGAGTTTAAGATGGACCTTGTGGAGCGAATCCGGACGCAACTGGTGAGTTCAAACCTGCGTCTTGTTTCCAGCATTGCTCGACGGTTCTCTACCAGCTTCGGCGACGTGGATGAATTCAGCAGCGACGGGTGCATGATCCTGTTGGGAGCCATCGATCGCTTCGACTTCTCGCGCCGGTTCCGATTCAGCACCTACGCGACTCATTCCATTCAGAGACACTTCTTCCGTGCATGGAAGGTGCGTCAGCGACGTAAAGAACGATTTCCAAATGCCGCCGCAGAGATGCTGTGCGAAATCCCTCAGCAGTGTAACGATATTCCTGTTTGCGAAGATCCAGAGTCAGTCGTGGGCCACCTGCTAAGTCAGGCAGAGCATGTGCTGGACGAAAGAGAGCATCAGATCCTGATGGAACGTTTCGGACTCGCGGGTCGCGACAAGAAGGGGAGAACTCTGCGAGAGATTGCGGCTGACCTTGGAATCTCCAAAGAACGCGTGCGACAACTGCAAATGAAGGCTCTGGAAAAGCTGCGAGAGATCCTTGACCCGGATCAAATCCACCAGGATTTCCTTCCCGGCATGTGCTGAATCGAAAACGATGCAAACCTGAGTTCGGGTTTGCATCGTTTTTTTATGTCTGCAGGGCGATCAGAATTAAGCGTGAGCCGAATACTGCTCCGCGAATTCAAGCACGATTCCGTCCACCATCTGCTTCATCGTTTCGATAGTCGCTTCTTTGATGAAGCGAAAATTTGTGCGGTTCAATGACTCGCGATTTCGAATCGTTCCCTTAGTGGCAATCTCGACAATGTGAGTGTCGTTGAACGGTCGAACGAGCACTTCCAGACGACTGTATTCGTTTCTGGCCGTCCCGCGTCCCAGTTTAATGTCATCTCGGTTGATTCTCGCGCCCCAGCCGTTCT
>QWOO01000208.1 GCA_003669615.1 Planctomycetota bacterium | reverse complement strand
CCCGCCAGAAGGCGTGGATGCTCTCGTTCAATTCATGAAGGACTTTGAGGCCACAGCGTGAGCGAAGCCGGAAAAGAACCCGCTGCAAAGAAAAAGCCGACGACGGAGGAACCGGTTTCAGACCGCTCCTCCGCCGACATCGGCATTGTTTGCACACACAAAGGCGAATTGAAATCGTTCCTCAAGCGAGTCGATCGCCAGCGCAGCTACACGGACAGAAAGATTACTGTCCGCGGCGGGTTTCTCGGCGAGGTTACTCGGATTGCAATCGCCGAAGCCGGTGAAGGCTTTGCCTCGCATCGCGCCGCGACTGAACTGCTGATCAACGAACACAAGCCGTCCTGGATTCTGTCCGTCGGCTTCAGTTCGTCGTTGTCGGAAGACGTGCAGCCCGGCGACATCGTGCTGTCGAATGAAATCAGCGACACTCACGTCAACAGCCTGCCGATCAAATGCACAATCACGGCGCGTAAACGAATTCATGTGGGCAAACTGATCGTCGCCGATCATCACCCGATCACTCCAACGGACAAAGCGTCGCTGAAAGAACGCTTCCCCGGTCTCGCCGTCGACACCAGCAGCCTTGCCGTCGCGCAGGTCTGCCAGGAACGCAGCATCCGGTTCATGGCCATTCGAGTCGCCGTCGATTCGCTGAATGAAGAGATTCCCGAACAGGCCGCGTCGATGATCTTTCATCCAACCAGCCGCGCCCTCGGTTCTGCTTTGGGAACGATGTTCAAAGGACTTCGCAAGATGTCCGAAATGAATACCTGGCGAGAACGCACGAACTCGGCCGCCGGAAATCTGGATCGTTTCCTGTCCGGCATCGTCGAACAACTCGCCGAATCCATCGAACGCCAGCGCCTGGGTTAATTTTTCCCAACGCGGCTTCACCCACTGTCACCCTGTCGTTCCTCAACCGCGTATCCCAGATCTCTATCCGTCGGTTTCTCCGATTCAATCTGGCCGCCATCATCCACAAGATTCTGACCGATGCTGTAAATCAGCAATCGCGTCTCTTCGGATTTGAAACGCAGCGGCTGACCGTCGAATGGATCCGCCAGCCATGATGGTTTCTGTGACTCATCGCCAGGCAGGAACTCGGTGAGATCCGCAAGTGATAACGGAAGTGTTCCATGCTGCAGTCGGTAAAGCTGGGCCGCGATGGCCGCGATCGCACAGTTCTGGCGAGCCTCCGCCCGCATGCTGGCAGTCAGACCCTGACCGAGTGCTGGAACCAGCAGCGGCAAGGTCATGAACTTTGCGCGAGTGATCATGCCGCCTGCGATGATCTTCTGAACTTCAACTTCCATTTCCTGACGAGACCTGATCGCTTCAGAGCAAGGAACTGTCGCGTCCCAATGGAATCGCTTTTTCTCCCCTCGCACCTCCTCAAACCTTTCGGCGCAGGCGACATCAAAATCCAGAACTGCAACGTCCATCAACAGATCAGCAATTTTCGCAGGAAGAGTCGTTGGGGTTGGGACGTGATAGGCTCCAGCATAAAGTTCAGCGACAACAACCGATGGCACGAAGAGCCGGCCAACGTACTGAATAAATCGATGTGCCAGCCCACCCGGGCGTCGAAAGTGAGCTGAGCAGATGTTGTTATCAAGTACGAAACTCATTCTGCATCCGCCTCGGGTCGACGTTCGTTGAGTCGTTGACGCTGAATTGCCTGCATGACGTCATCCAATTCCGGGTGATCGCACCAACCTCCGGCGGATCGAAGAATTCCGTCCCCCCAATTGCCTGCGGCCGGAACTGCCCGTACTTCAACCTGCACCCGCTGACCATCCGCGATACCCGGGTCTTCAGCAAGTTCGATCGTCCGGCCATGGATAACACCGTGGATGGAAGTCATGTGGGGCCTCTGTGATCTTGAATGCAATTTCAGGCATCGAGTGATGCGGTCGGGTCTCTCAGAATTGCACCCTTTCGAAAAGCTCACGCCAGAAAGGATTTGGCAGATCCGCTACGCTTGCCTATCCACAAGAGATTTTTTTAGGGGGAGTCTCAACATCCGTCGCAGGAACCGACGGTTGGAGTTGCCGCCATCATGAGTTTCTCTCGGGGCGGTCGTCGGAAACGGAGATCACTTTCAAATGCCGTTTAAATCCTGTCCACGGAACTTCGAACAATCGCTGAAGTGGGATTTCGCCGCATTCGAGGGTATTCTACGGAGCCACCGCATACAGACTGTTCACTGAAGATGGATGACACCCAGAATGACTCTTCCGATCGCTTTATCCCGCGTTGATGTGCAGTCCTTTGAACCATTTCTTGTCAACGGTCAGCCGTTTGGCGAAGTGCACTGGCTTCGTCAGGATTCCAGTGGAACGGGTATGTTGCTGACGGGCTTGTGGACTCACAAACCGGCTTCGTTTCCCTACACATTTCCGGCCGACGAAACATTCCATCTGCTCGAGGGCAAAGTCACCATCGCTGTCGAAGGCCAGCCCCCAGTGAATCTTATCCCCGGCGACATTGTGTCGTTTCGCAAAGGACAGGTTTCCGTCTGGACCATCCACGAGCCGATGAAGAAGTTTTTTGTGATCAGCGGGTAGTTTGACCGCTTCGTGGGGGTGGCTCCGCACGTATCATGATAATGTGGCGTTGACCGGACCAATCTCGGCGTCGATTTTTAAGTAACCGGGGCGTCAAGATTGGCGACAAAGAAGCCAATGGATGATTCGGCAACATGTCGCGATTGGCTGCGGAGCAGCCGCGTATTGATAGCCTTGGGCTTCAGCCCAAGGTACTCGATCACACGCATTTTCGAAGCTCCGGAGGAGCGACGTAAACGCGAGTAAACGCGAGTCGACGATGAGCCGTCATGCGATCGCGAGGCGTTGCACGCGATCTATGGGCATCGAGATCGAAATCATGGATGCAATTTCTCACGCTCGCCACACTACGTCGCTGCTCCGCAGCTTGGCGTGTTTTCTGGCCACATGACCTGTGGCTAAAGCCACAGGCTATCGTGACTCCACTGCTCCGCAGCGAATCGCAAATGTGTGCTGCGTGTTTCTCGGTCGCGATCCAGGGCGTACGAAATCCCGCGACGGTTTCCGCCTTCGTCGAACTGCAGCGGCAGAACGCCCATGCCGAAGAGATTCGAACGATGAATACGTTCGAACTTCGTGACGGTCACCGCGCACATAATCTGATACAGACATATAGCCCGACGAACGATTGGCCAACCGGCGTGGAGACGAGCTATCGCGAGAATCGGTGAGCTCGCCGCTCGCATTCGCTGGCTGGTCCATCCTATGAAAACAGCCCTGAGGCTTTCACCTCAGGGCTGTTGGTTTTGTGCCATCAAATTGGTTCGAAAATTACTTCGCGATGACGCGAGCCATTTCGAGGACCTTGTTGGAGTAACCCCACTCGTTGTCGTACCAGGACACGAGCTTCACAAACGTGCCATCCAGTGCGATACCAGCTTCGGCGTCGAATACGCTCGTGCAGGTTTCGCCAATGAAGTCCGTGGAGACAACCTTGTCGGTTGTGTAAGCCAGAACGCCCTTCATCGGGCCATCAGCGGCAGCTTTCACAGCCGCACAGATTTCTTCGTAGGTGGCTGACTTGTTCAGTTCAACGGTCAGGTCCACTACGGACACGTCTGAAGTTGGAACTCGGAAAGCCATGCCAGTCAGCTTCTTATTCAGCTCTGGAATGACCTTGCCAACGGCCTTGGCTGCACCGGTGGAGGATGGAATGATGTTTTCCAGAATTCCACGACCGCCACGCCAGTCCTTGGAGCTTGGACCGTCCACAGTCTTCTGTGTTGCAGTCGCCGCGTGAACGGTGGTCATCAGACCACGCTTGATACCAAACGCATCGTTGATGACCTTGGCCAGAGGAGCCAGGCAGTTGGTCGTGCAGCTGGCGTTGCTGATAATGGCCTGGCCGGCGTAGCTCTGGTGGTTCACACCATAGACAAACATTGGTGTTTCGTCTTTGGATGGTGCTGAAAGAATGACTTTCTTTGCACCGGCGGCCAGGTGAGCCTTGGCTGTTGCTTCGTCGAGGAACAGGCCGGTGGATTCGACAACGATGTCCGCGCCGACTTCGTCCCACTTCAGAGTCGATGGGTCTTTTACGGCGGTCAGACGAATCTTCTTGCCGTTGACGATCAGGTTTGTGCCTTCTGTGGAAACTTCACCTTTGAAGCGACCGTGCACTGAGTCGAACTTCAGCATGTAGGCCAGATATTCTGGTTCGAGCAGGTCGTTGATGCCTACAATTTCAATGTCCTGTGAGAAATTCTGGATCGCAGCGCGGAAGACCATGCGCCCAATGCGTCCAAAGCCGTTGATACCTAGTTTAATCATGGAAATGCCGTGTTCTGATGTGACTTGTGACTGAAAGGAACGATGCCCGAAATTTTAACGGCCGTTCCCGTATGCCGCAATCGTGGCTTCCCCAGCCCCGACAGGCTTACGAAACCCGGAAAAAGCCTGATGGAGGTTGGTGATTTTTCAGACGTTTTACTGTCGCAGCGACGTTAAAAAAGCAAGCAGATCGGCTGCCTGCTGTGGCGTCATTTCCCGCAGCAGCAGTTCGGGCATGAGCGATTTTTGCTGCGAAACGAGTGATTCCACATCCCCCGCGGGGACTCGAACCTCTTTGTTCTGCGCATTTTTCAACACGATCTCGGTGTCGGTCTTTTCCAGAAGCAGGCCCGAATGAACCAGGCCACCGGTCGTTTCCAGAACGTACGGGACGTATTTGGCATCAATGAATCTTGAAGGTTCCAATAGGTGGGTCAGCATCTCCGCAGGCGAATATTTCTTGCCGATCTGACTGAGATCCGGCCCCAGAGTTTCCCCAGTGCCGTTGACTCGGTGACACGATTTGCACGAGGCCGATCCGTCACGGACGAATAACTGACGGCCTCGTTCAATATCCGCTTCCATCGCCAGCAGTTCGGCCGCGTTCACTGCCGTCCCAAGTCGCTTCGCGCGTTGCGACGCCGGGACGAACCGTTCAAACAGTCCGCGAATTTCGGCCTGAGGATTCTCGACGGTGAGGGCCACAATCTCCTGACGCACGTCCGCATTCAGGTCCGGTTGCTGCAGCCAGATCATGAGCTCAAGGGCCCCGCGAGTTGACGATGTCAACTGCTTCACGATGGCATCACGTTCGACTTTTGAACCCGCGATGAGGCGCGGAAAGATCTGCGGATTGGTCACCGGGACCGGTGTTGCCGGTGGAGAACTGGCGGGCAGCTGAGCGATCCATTCTCGGATCATGGCCACGGCTTGTTCGTCGACTTCTTCCGATCCAATGCGGGGCATTCGACCGCTGCCGATTGTGGCCATTCGGTAATGAAGCACTGAGCCAAGCGGATCGCCCGGGCTGACGATGCGCGCGGCCGAGATTCCGAACGCGCCCTGGCCCGGCTTCGCGTCGATCAGCTTTGCATCAGCCAGTTTAACATCATGCAACAGATCAATGGTCGCGCTGCCGCCCGCATGTGGCTGATGACAATGCGAACAATTGACATGCAGATAGGCTCGCACACGCTCTTCAAGTACAGCGGTTGTGTCGTACGGATTGGCAAAGCGACCTGTGGATGATGGTGATTCCGCAACGCTGCCGGCAAGCCAGCCGTGGCCGTGCAGCGCTGTCATTTGATTCTGAGCCGGATCCTCTGGCAGGCTGGTGTTCCATTGCATACTGGACACAGCCAGCGGCGACGCCGACTGAATACCGATGCTGGTCGTTTTCATTTCGACCCACGGATTATGGCACATCTGACATTCACCGCGACTTGCGAAACGATACGACTGTTCTCGCAACCCGCTCGGTGCCTGGGCATCGCGGATCTGCAACGTGCGAGTAAATCCCGCCGCATCGACAAGCTCCGCATCAGACTGTTCATCGTTCCAGGCATAGGTATAAGGACGCCAGGCTCCTTCTTCGCGATGCAGGACCTGGGTCTCAAGACGACGCACGGAATTGGAATCGCCCTGCGACATTTCGATGCTGACGGTTTTGGCCAGAACGGCTCCGTCAGGAAATATCCACTTCGCATCTGAATCAATCTGAACAGGTTCCGCACCTGGCAGCGCCATCCAGCGATCAGCCGATGCATGATCGGCCCACTGCGCGGCATTGATTTCATAGCTCGTCACGCCCGGAGACGCTGTCTGCTCTTTGGTCGATGTGAACAGACCGGTCTCGCTGAGCTTCCTGGGGAAATTGACATGCCGCCCGTCGTCCGCATTGGGAACGAGCTGATAAATCTGCTGACTGCGCTGATAGTCGACAAGATAAATTTCGCCCGCGTTATCTTCGCCAAATGAGACCAGTTGAAGGGGCGTCTGAGCGAGTTCCCGGTGCGACGTGATTCTTCCGTTTTCGTACTTCAGGCCCCACACTTTGCCTGACTGAAAATCGCCGTAAACATAGACATCCTTCAGTTCGGGCAATCGTTCGCCGTGGTACACAAAACCACCAGTGATGGAAGCGGCTTCAGAATGAGGATGACTGACAATCGGCGGGGAAATCGGAGCCGGGCCCCGGCGGGATTCGGGGAGAGCGGGTTGCGGACCTTCCATAATCGGCCAGCCGTAATTGCCACCTCGTTCGACTCGATAAACCATTTCCCAAAGCTGCCAGCCTACATCGCCGACCCACAAATCGCCGCGGACTTTGTCGAAGCTCATTCGCCACGGGTTGCGGAATCCAAAAGCCCAGATTTCCGGACGCACGTCAGGCATGTTGATGAACGGATTGTCCGCAGGAACTCCGTAGGCTTTTTCGGCATCGTGATGATCAACATCGATCCGCAAAATATTCGACAAAAGATTGCTGACATCCTGACCGGCCATCAGCGGATCAGGAGGCGAGGGGGCTCCACCATCGCCGGTTGAAATATAAAGAAAACCATCCGGTCCGAATTTCAAACTGCAGCCATTGTGCCCGCCGGACCACCAGCGAATGATCTCTCGCTCACTGGCTGGGTCAATAGTCGGCACATCTGTTGTCGAAACAAGGAACTCGGACACGCAGCTGCCATCCGGCGTGTCGTTACCTTCGATATAACAAATGTACGCCTTGCGATTGGTGTTGAAGTCCGGATGAAATGTGATGGAGTAGACCGCGGTGAGTTCCGGAATGGCCTTTTTCAGATCCACAACCAGATCGGCCTGGCTGACGTCCTGACGATTTTCAAACGACAGGATGCGGCCTGCCTGCTCGGCAACAAAAAGTCGTTCGGTTCCCGGGGCAGCGGACAGGTCGAGCGGTTGTTCGAACTTCAAGGCGGGGAACGCTGGCTCCACACGGTACGGTGGAGCAGGATCGGGTGAGCCTTTAATACGTGAACTGGTCCACGCTTCTCTTTTTGCCAACCCTTGCGGCTTTGTGGCTGACGAGTCCTGCGCGATTGCGGCTGGACAAATAAAGGCGATCAGAGCGACGAAGCGCAAACAGTGCCACGACATACGACGGTGCTCCTGACGAAATCCGAACCCGCCGAAACAAACGTCGGCGGAATGAGGAGTCTACGAAGTACGCCGCTTCGAGCAAGTGGCACAGGTGACCAACTCCGCTTCAGTGATGAACGAACCGGGCGCTGACCAAACAGATTCCCATCAAACTACGGATTCAACGTTCGCACGCCTGTGAAGAAGCCGATCATCATTTCGTCCCAACTTTGCTGACCCCATGTGACGTTCTGCGATGGATCGGGGTTGTTGGGATTTCCGGACGAGTTATCAAAAACGGCAGTACATTTGACGACGGTCCCTTTCGGAATCAGTTTCGGCTCGGCAAATTCATAACGCAGCTGCCAGTTGAAATCGTACCTGGGAACGTCGAGCAGTGTTTCCGTTTTGCCGTCAGGATAGATCGCGTCATACCGAAACGCCTTGCCTCGCAAATGCATATGTGGAGTAAGGCTCAGCAGGGTAATGTCTTCGCGAAACTCTTCCTTCGCCGTAATCTGATGATTGCCGGCTCCTGGTGGTATCTGCAGTTTTCCGTTGATTGCTTCCAGACCCACAACTTCTTCGCGAACAGTCGCAGCGTCGGTAAATTTCAGCCCGATGTAACTGCGATCTGTCTGTTCAGAACCATTCGGCGTGTAGTGCACTTCAAACAGAATCTGAGCGCCCGCAGGAACTTTCATCGCGGCACCGTCAGCAAAGATCAGTGGCGAAGTTCCCGGTGCATAGCCAATCAACATTTTGCCGAGGTTCACGTCTTTCTGACCGGGCAAAATCAGGAATGCAATGATGTGATGAACTACAGCCGTGTTGCCTGGCCTGGCTTCTGCAGCCACAACGTATTTGTCTTCTGTGAACTGCGGATCGACTTTGAAGTACTGATATTCGACAACACCAGTCGCCGGCACAGTGAACGGTTCTTCTCGCACATGAATCACCATATCCGGTTCAGGCATTCTCCAGCCTTCCACAAATGATGGCTTCGGAGGCAGATCGGCTGCGTTGCCTTCCGGACATCCGTTATCAATCCATGTCAGCAGCAACTGTTTCTGTTCGTGCGTCAGCCGGGCATCATTTTTGAAATGACCAAATTCCGGATTTGCATTCCATGGCGGCATGCGATCCTCACGAATCACTTCCGCAATGGTGGCTTCCCATCCCATCGTTTCTGAGTACGTCGTCAGCGGGAACGGAGCGATCTCTCCCGCGCGATGACATTCCACACAGCGTGCATTCAGAATCGGAGCGATGTCTTTGGAAAAGGTCACATCCCCGTGTGGCTCGACTTTCTTCTGTCGACCAATCACGCAACCTGGCGCCTTACTGACAGCCACCGCCGGAGATTCTCCTTTGAGCACCGAGCGAACCGCAGTGAGAAGATCTTCGTGAGTGGCCGATTTGCGAGCGATGCTGATGCCGTACTGATCATCAATTCGGCCTTGATAAGCGACTTCTCCGGCAGCGTTCAGAACAACGACTTCGGGAGTTCGCTGAGCGTGCAACGTGTCGGCCAGTTGCTGCTCGTTATCGATCAGCATTGGAAACGTGATGCCCGCTTTGTTGGTGTAAGCCACAATTTCCGTCAGGCTGTCCTGCACGTTGGAGCAGACTCCGACAAACGTCACTCCCTGTTCCTTCAACGATTCTGACATCGCCTGAAGTTTGGGGCCGTACAATTTCGCCAGCGGACATTCGGTGCCCAAAAAAGCAAACACGACGACTTTGGAATCGCGGAATTCCGTGAGCGGGTATACACGACCGTAACAGTCGCGCAGTGACATCGAATCAAAGTGACGGGAGACATTCTCTGCCGCGTTCAATACACCTGCAGACATCAGCAACAACACACAAAACCATCGCATACTTAACTCCCGCCCACTTGCTCGGATCACTTCAAAACGTTCGCTTGTCCCTGCTTGTCCGCTGAATTTTAGTCGACGACAGACGATCTCAGAAGCCCGTTCCGAAAGGATCCCTGGCGGCCACATTTTGACGGTACACGTTTCGTCGCTGCGGTTGATCAAGCGTGCTGAAACAGTGGGATAGTCACATACTCGCAACTTCAAAACTGTCCCATCGGCATGCCTCAGGCGTCACCGAAATCCGCACGCGCTTGCTCAGCGGCCCATCAGCAGATCATACTTGGGTGCGGCTCACGAGCCCGTTTCTGGAAAATCCTGACAGTTTCTCAAAAGGCCTCCTGATGTTTTCGAACTTGTGGCGGATCATTCGACGTCCTGCTGGCTTCGCCGTTCTGTCTGCAATTTGTCTAGTGAATATTTTGGCAGACGCGGCATTTGCACAGACGGTTCAGTTTGATCTGGAGGCTCTGTCCAAAGTGCCGGCTACGCATCCGGCCGAGGCAATCACTGCGGAAGGTGTCCAGTCGTTCTTCTTCGAAGGTTCGCCGTACAAAGGCCAGCCGACTCGCGTCTTTGCTTATTATGGAAAACCGCAGGATGAATTGGCGAAAGATGCCAATGGAAAATTCCCGGCGATGGTGTTGATTCATGGCGGCGGAGGAACTGCGTTTGATCGCTGGGTCAAGGTCTGGAATGCTCGTGGTTATGCGGCGATTGCGATCGATCTGTGCGGTTGTGTGCCGGTGGGCGAATATGGAAAATGGCAGCGTCACGATCTGGGCGGACCTCCCGGCTGGGATGCCAGCTTTGGTCAACTGGACGATCCGATCGAAGACCAGTGGACGTATCATGCCGTCAGCGCCGCCGCGCTGGCTCATTCACTGATTCGATCTTATCCGGACGTCGACGCCGACCGAATTGGTGTGACCGGAATTTCGTGGGGCGGCTACCTGACCAGCATCGTGGCCGGAGTGGACAGTCGATTTCAACTGGCCGCGCCAGTTTACGGTTGCGGTTTTCTCGGTGAGAACTCGGCGTGGTTGCCGGCCTTCGAAAACATGGGTCAGCAGAAGGCGGAACTCTGGCTGAAGCAGTGGGATCCTTCGCAGTTCCTTGGGAATTCCCGTATGCCGATACTGTGGGTCAACGGGACAAACGATTTCGCGTACCCCATGGACTCATGGAAAAAATCGTACCTGCTGCCTCAGACCGAACGAACGCTGTGCCTTCGCATTCGGATGCCACACGGCCATGGCCCCGCTGGCGAAAATCCCGAAGAGATCCAGGTCTTTGCGGACTCGATCCTGAAACAGGAAAAGCCACTACCTTGCATTCAGGAACAGGGAACCGAGGGCGACAAAGTCTGGGCAGTGTTTCAGTCCGACGTAACGATTTCTAAAGCCGAACTTTGCTTCACTCGTAAAATCGGGCGATGGCAGGATCGCGAATGGGAATCAATCTCCGCGGACATCGACACAGTAACATCCCGCGTGTCTGCGACCGTTCCGTCCGACGCGACGGTGTTCTATTTGAATCTCATTGACGAACGAGATTGCGTGGTCAGCACCATGCACGTCGAGCGATGATGCAGACTTGGTGATGCAGACTTGGTGATGCAGACTTGGTGATGCAGACTTGGTGATGCAGGACCACGGTGATGCAGAACTAAGGTGATGAAAAGTTCAGCAACACAAAAATCGCCGAGCGAAATTTGTCAGCTCTGCTAACGAACAAAGCTCGACATCAGCACGATGTCGAGCTCTGAAATTTCGGTTGTTGAAACACCGGGCAAACCGGACCAGCGAACGTCTACTGAATCACCGCGATCTGATTATCAATCTTTCTTACACCCGGCTGAATTCGCATCAGATTGGCGGCCAGACGGCTTGATTCTATCGTGGGCAGTGAGCCTGTCAGGATCGCGGTACCATCCCCGTTCAAGCTAACGTTGACCCCCGCCAACTCCGGACGATTCTGACTGAAGCGACTTAGCGAAAGACTATTAGCACTGGCCAGACTGCCAGTCTGCTGCGCCGCAGATGCTGTTGGAAACTTAAAGCCAATGCGAAGAACGGTACGAACTTCTCGCGATGTGCCCGACTGTTGCGACTGCGTATTGGCCTGAGTCTGAGCGGCCTGAAAAGCCTGAAACTGACGATTCGTTGACTGCTGGCCAGTCGCTTCACGCGCGCCGCCAACAAAGGCCTGAGTCGCGTTGGCTCCAATGAACGTTTCAGCCGCTGTGCCCGCGGTGGATGTAGGTCCCGTGCTTATGTTAGTGGTGCCGCCGGGGCTGCTGGACGTACTTGGCGTTGCGGTCGAGTTGTTGCCAGCGACTCCTGTGCCGGTGGTCAAGGAACCCGGTACGGTCTGTGCGAGGGTCGTCTGGCATACCGCAGCAGCGCAAATGGCACTCAGGCCCAGTGAAATAATTTTCCGGATGACCTGAGTTCTCATGGAAACGATCCTTCTCAGACACTGGATCAACGACAGAAAACGTTAACAGGCCACCGCGGTAAGCCGTCCGCACGGATGCGTCGCACAGCGTGATGTGGCCCGTTTATTATCGCAAATTTGCTCCGGGGAGCCGTCATTCTAACACTTCAAACGCCCGCACGGACCATACTTTCTCCAAAATCTCCGGCCGTTATCGCTATGTTCAGAAAACTGCGGCTGGCTGAGTTTGCCGGTAGTAACGGTCTGCGAAACTGGGAAAAGGTCATCCTTTCGGAATAAGTGGCAATGTCCATGGGGATTCTATCCGTCGAAAGATTTCGCACTTGGTTATACTGCGGCCGTTCATCTGACCTCAAGAAATCCGGAATTTGTGACCATGCCTCCTCGTCCACGCCCTGAACCATCCAGGAACCCACGACCTTCTCGACCTGCCAAAGGACGCTCTCAGACACGGCGACCCGCTGGCCCTGATCGGCCCGGGCGCAGGTCAGATCAGGTGCCAGAAGCACGCGGCGGCCGAGTCATGCCGGCTCCTGATGTGGATGCCGAAACAGAAGAATTGACGGACACTTTGCGTCTGCAGAAGTTTCTGGCAATGGCCGGAGTGGATTCGCGGCGTAACTGCGAAGAGTACATTCGAACGGGTCGAGTGACCGTGAATTCGGAAGTCGTCACGGATCCGGCACGGGCCGTTGATCCTAAAACTCAGGATATTCGGCTCGACTCTGAACGCCTGCGAATGCCACGTCTGCGTTATTTTCTCGTCAACAAGCCGAAGGGCGTGCTGTGCACCAATCATGATCCGCAGGGTCGCCCGAGAGCCATCGATCTGGTGCCTCCCAGCGAACAGCGTCTGTTTACCGTCGGCCGCCTCGACGAAAACACCGAAGGAATGCTGCTGCTGACAAACGATGGCGATCTGGCTCAGCGGCTGGCTCATCCTCGTTTTGAAGTCATTCGCCGATACCGATGTCACGTGGCCGGGATTCCTCAGCCGGACATATTGCGGCAGTTGCGCGAAGGCATGTACTTCGCTGAAGGTTTCTTCAAATTCCGAAGCGTGCACATCTATCGCCGTAAAGGCCAGAGCGTAATTCTGGAGATGGAACTTCAGGAAGGGAAGAATCGCGAAATTCGACGCTTGCTGGCACGCGTCGGTCACAAGGTTCTGGCCTTGGAGCGCATTGCCTTCGGACCTCTGCAGCTGGGTAGCCTCGCACCCGGCCGCCACCGCGAATTGCAGCCGTTTGAAATTCACGAACTGCGGCATTTCGCTGAACACGGAGAAAAACCGGCACCGCGCGGCGGAAAAGCCGGCGACGGGTTTGGATATCGTACCGGTCAAACGCGTGGAAAACGCCGCGGCGTTGTAACTCGCAATGAACGCCCGGCTGCTCGCGAACGTACTCCCGCCAGGCCCGTCGATGCAGATCGCACGCCAGAGCCCCGCGCCGGCGTAAGACCCGAGCGAACCGCTGAGTCACGACCGTTCCGCGATCTCGATCGCGAAGCGGTTGTTCCTCGCCTAAGTCGTGGTGCTGACCGCGAAAGAACTCCGCAACGCCCGGCCGCTGCCGAACGTCCGGCCGCTCGAAGTGCCGAACGGCCAACGGGCCGAAGTGCCGAACGTCCGGCCGCTCGAAGCGCCGAACGGCCAACGGGCCGAGGTGCTGAACGCCGGGCCGATCGAAATCCAGAAGAGGCTCGCGAAGCTGCTCCACGGCAGGGACGAAAGCTCGATCGTCAGAAACCACCGCAGCGAGAAAGAAGTGCTGATGGAGAACGCGGCGATTCTTCCGCTCGTCCATCCTTGCGCCGACCGGCCACTCGCCCGGCCACTCGCCCGGCCACTCGCCCGGCCGCTCGCCCGGCAGAACAGGGTGGCTCAGAAGGCCGAACGGGCGCTCGAAAGCCGACCGGACAGAAGCCCGTGGCGCACAAACCCGTAGGACAAAAGCCCGCGCGAAAGAAGATTGGAGCGAAGAAACCGCTCCGCCCAGCTGTGCCCAAAACCGCGGCACCGATCAACAAAGGTCGCGACCGTCGGCGAAATAAATAGTCGACCCAACAGGGACTTCGCAGAAACTCGCAGCCGAATCCGAAAGGATTCGGCAGGTTTCTGCGACCTTGGGATGTCTCATGGCGACTGAGGCTTAGTAACCTGATCGACAAACTGCAGCAGCAGTGGAAATGCAGGCTGAACCATTTGACCGTGGTCGTAGCCACGCAGCTCGTGCAAGCTGACTCGCGGATGACCGACAACGGTCAACATCCGCCACGCGTAGGCGTTCTCTTCGTATCGACCAGGCATCTCCTGCTCTCGATCGCCCGTCACCAGCAGAATGGGCGGCGCATCTTTGCGAACGTGATTCAGCGGAGCATACTCGTCGATGACCGGGCGAGTGTCTTCGATGCCCGCTTCTTTCCGAATCGTAAAGTGAGTGATCATCTGACCGCTGATGGGTGCCAGTCCTGCGAGGCGATCTGCGTCCAGTTTATGAGCCGCCAGCCAGCGTTTATCCAGACCGATCATCGCGGCCAGATAGCCACCGGCCGAGTGGCCGCTTACGACAATCCTGTCAGGTGATCCGCCATACTGTTTGATGTTCTGATGAACCCACGCGACCGCGGCAGCAGCGTCTTCAATATACTCGGGAGCCTTCGCCGCAGGGTGAAGTCGATAGCTGACGGCCACAACGGCCAGATCCTTGCGAACAAGCGCCTTCGGGATGGATCGTTCGCCTCCCGTGAGTCCACCGCCGTGAAACCATACGATGGTTGCGAAATCCGGCACATCCGCTGGATACAGTACATCCAGCCGACATTTCTCACGCATGCCATCTGACAACTGACCGTCATCAGATCGGTAAAGAACATTTTTGACGGTCTTGTGAGCCGTCTCCTGCGCGTTGCAGGGATTGCTGCCTATGCCACCCGCAATGATCATCGCGATAATCACCAGCGGCATCACAGCTCTCTGCGCACAATGGATTTGCATCACGACTCCTGCAGATTCAAGATTGTGCGGAGATGTTTAAAGCGGAAGCTGTCCGGCGGAAAAGGAATGGCCGAACAGCACCGCAATCACGCGACGGGGACGACTTCCTGCACAGGCGGCGCGTCGGACTCTGAAAGATCGTCTGCCACGCTGTTTGTCACCCACTGCAGACATGCATGACCGGACGACATGTGGTCACCGATCTCTTCCATGCAGATCCCGGCAGCCAGCAAAATAACGTGGTCACCATCCCGCAGCGGCGCGCAGTGATTCGCGTCCAGCACTTCCGGCAATCGCGCCAGCACCGTAGGGACAGATGATGAGATCGTATTTCCAAACAACTTCAAATTGTTCAGATACTCAAACCCCGGGAACTCCACGCGTGCTGCCGCCAACAGGGCTTTCAGGAGCTTGCCACTGGGCTGGTGAGGCACAACGACGACACGTTGATCGGGCTGCACATCAATCGACGCTGCGGCAGACCGCAGCCCGGCCAGCATCAGCTCGATGCCGTTCAGAAAGACGGGCTCCGCATTCATTCGCATCACGTTGCGATGAACAGCGTTGCCTCGGAAGCAAAACGCATCGGCAT
>QWOO01000269.1 GCA_003669615.1 Planctomycetota bacterium | reverse complement strand
TGGCTGTCGAGGATTCTCGGTCTGCGGGCGGGGCTTTCGGAAAAATTTGCGATGCTCGCGGCGCTGTTCGTCGCCATAGATCCGTTGCTGGTTCGATACTCGGTGCTGCCAATGACCGAAGTTCCCTGCGCGGCTGTGTTGCTGGCAGCGATTGTTCTGTTGCGACGGGCAGTCGATTCTGAAACTGCCAGCACGATATCATTGCGAGTTGCCTCAGGGATGCTCTTTGGAATCGGTGCCCTGATGCGTCCCGTGGTGCTGATCTCCTGCGCGTTTGTTTGTGGTTACGCGGTGATGACGACACTGACAAACAAGGCCACAGGAAAATCGTACGTGCGGCTCGTTCTTCATGCCCTGCTGCCGGCCGTTGCAGCCGGACTTGTCCTTATGCCCTGGGTTATTCGAAACGCAGTTCATTTTCAGGCATTCGTTCCAGCCACCACACACGGTGGTTACACGCTGGCTCTGGGAAACAATGCGGACTTTTATCGGGATGTGATCAGCGGCCAGGATGTGTTCCCATGGGATGGAAGTGCGCTGGATGTCTGGCAGCAGCGGATGATTGCTCAGTCCAAACAGGACGGCGTTCGGCAGGATGATGAGCGTGCGCTGGATGCGTGGTATTACGAAAAAGCAACGGCAGCCATCAAAGCGGATCCTCTGAGCTTTCTAAAGGCCACCTGCCTGCGGTTACGCCGTTTCTGGGCGATTACGACAGCGGAATCCACGGGGCCTCGCTGGGTTTCGTCCGGAACGAGTGTTTGGTACGCCCTGCTGTGGCTGGGGCTTCTGATGGAACGGTTTGGTGCGTGGCGGCTTCGAAAAACTGTCGGCGGTATCCGGGTCGTGGACTTGTGGCTGGTCGTGCTGTCATTCATGCTGATGCATTCCGTCTACTGGACTGACGCTCGTATGCGAGCTCCGCTGATGCCGGTTCTGGTTGTCCTGTCACTCTGTGGCTGGCAGTACGCCGTCGTTGCTGTGTTGCGCTTTGGAAGAAAACATGAAAGGTCTCTGACATGATCTGTATTACGGTCACTCCCACTTCCCGCACACTTGCGCCGGCTGATTTGCTGAATGCTTCAAGACGCTGCGATCTGATTGAACTGTGCCTGGATCACTTTATCGCCGAGCCCAATGTGGGCGAATTGATCAAGATGGTCGACAAGCCAATTCTGGTCTCCTGTCGCAGCGAGAAAGAAGGCGGAAGCTGGAAAGGGACTGAGCAGCAGCGTATCCAGTTGCTGCGAGAAGCCATTGTTTCCGGTCCCGCTTATATCGAGCTGGATCTGGAGATCGCCAACAGCATTCCGCGATTTGGAAATACGAAACGAGTGATCTCGTTCACGAGTCTGAATCGTCCTCTGTCAAAGATTGATGAAGTCTTCGAGCAGTGCTGGAAAGCCAAAGCAGACGTCGTCAAATTTACGTGGCTGACGGAAGATATGGATGCTGCGTGGCCGTTGCTCGCGGCCGTTACTCAGCAGCGCGAAGTGCCGATCGTTGGAATTGGAGTGGGGCGTTCGGGTTTGACATTTTCATTGCTCGGCCGCAAGTACGGTTCGCCATGGATTTATGCGGCTCTGGAACGCGGGATGGAAGCGTATCCCAAACAGCCGACGGTGTGGGAGTTGAAAGAAGATTATCGCTGGGACGAGATTGGTCCGAAGACACGATTCCTTGGCGTCGTCGGATCGGGCAACTCCGAGAATGTGGCGTGTCGAGTTCTCAATGCGGCCTTTCAGTTGATGGAAAAGCCAATTCGATGTTTGCCCTTGTTGCCGGGCGACTTATCAAAATTTCCAAAGATGCTGGAGAAGATGAAAATCAATGGACTGATCGTAGACCCGGCTTACAGCGGCGACTTACTGCAGCTGGCAGCTGTGAAAGATGACATGGCGATCGCTTCAGAGCGGCTGGATGTCCTGATGGAAGCCAACGGAACATGGAAAGGTGTTTGCACGACATTTGAAGCTGTTGATCTGGCCGGTCAGGGCCTGACGGGCCAGCCGGAATGGGCCAGCCGAGGTTCGGTCACTGTGATTGGCCATTCTCCGATGGCTCGCGGGGCGGCCAGTTTTTTCATGAGCAAAGGCGCCGCGGTGAGCGTGGCGGGAGTGTCAGACAACCGTGCAGCCGCGATTGCTCGTGAAGCCGGAGTGCGTCAGATACCCTGGAGCGCCGTGCATGATGCTCGCACCGATACATTGGTAATTGCAGACTTTGGTCTCGAATGCGGCGTCGCCAAAGGTCAGATGAATCCATCGCTGATTCGGGAACGTATGACGGTTGTTGACCTGACGGTAGGCATGCAGGGTTCAGCGTTCGCGGAAGAAGCGCAGGTCCGTGGTGCTCGTTACATCGATCCGATGTCGGTGTTTGCCATTCAACTGAATCTGCAGTTTCGCCAGTTGACCGGACGAGATCTTCCGGCTGAAGCGTGGGCGAAGGGATTGGCCGAGTAGCCGGTCCTGGTGAAGTTTTGATACCCATCATCCCTCGGTGGTGGTATAAAATGGGCTCCTCGTATTTTCAAAGCAAGGACCCACCCATGCTGATTCCCGCCAAAGTGTTCCGCTGGATCATCGCCTTTGTGATGATTCAGACCAGCCAGTTTTCTGCTGTTGCAGATGAGTCGACTGATGCCTTGTTCGAAAATCATATTCGCCCGGTCCTTGTGCAGACGTGCTTCGGCTGTCACGGCGACGCTCGCGAATCCGGTGCCCTGCGAGTTGATTCGCAGGCCGCGCTGATGACGGGGGGAGAGTCGGGGCCGGCGATTGTGCCGGGCAAGCCGGAAGAAAGTTTGCTCATCAAGGCGATTCGTCGGCACGAAGATGTGTCTGCAATGCCGCCAGCAAAAGACAAGGCGCTTCGAGAAGATCAGGTCGTCGCGTTTGAAGCGTGGATCCGCGACGGAGCCCGCTGGCCGGAATCAACGGCAAAGTTCGAGGGTAAAAAACACTGGGCGTTCGAACCTGTGCAGGATCATGCGGCGCCGAAAGTGGCGGATGAAGCATGGTCGAAGAATTCCATCGACGCGTTTATTCGATCCCGGCAGGAATCCGCTGGCGTTTCTCCCGCTCAGCCAGCGGACAAGCTCACACTAATTCGGCGTGCTACCTTCGATCTGACCGGACTGCCTCCGACTCCGGCCGATATCGAAGCCTTCCAGGCGGATGAATCCCCGAACGCATTCGAGAAAGTGATTGATCGACTGCTCGCTTCACCTCGCTATGGCGAACGCTGGGGCCGGCACTGGCTGGACGTGGTTCGTTATGCCGACACCGCGGGAGAAACGGCCGATTATCCTGTGCCTCTGGCCTGGCGATATCGCAACTATGTGATCGATGCGTTTAACACCGACAAGCCGTACGATCAGTTTCTGCAGGAACAGATTGCCGGTGATATTATGGCTGGCCAGCAGTCGCCCGATCGATACGCGGAATTGATCACAGCAACCGGCTATCTGGCGATTTCGCGTCGGTTCGGTTTCGATTCGGAGAACTATCATCACCTGACCATTCAGGACACGATCGACACTCTGGGGCAGTCTGCCCTTGGGCTGAGCCTTGGCTGTGCACGTTGCCATGATCACAAATTCGATCCGGTCAGCATGGCCGACTATTACGGGCTTTACGGGATTTTTGACAGCAGCCGCTACGCGTTTCCGGGTTCCGAACAGAAGCAAAAATTCCGTTCCATGGTGCCGCTGTTGCCTCCGAGCGATGCGATTCCGCAGTGGCGTGAGTTCGATCAGAAAGTGGCGACGCTGGCGGTGACGCTTGAGAAGCAGAAACAGGGCGTTCCCGCCGCCGTCCTGCGATCACTGAATGATATGGATGGTGATTTTGAAATGCAGGCGCCGGCCGCCGGTGGAAGCAACGGTGTCCTTGTGCCGCCGTGGTTGTATGAAGGACCTATTGCCGTCACCAACGCGGCTCAAAGTCCTTTTAGAAACTTGTACGCTCGAGGACGCGTGGGTGCGAGCATTGCTGCGAATGCGGGCAGATATCGTATCGCACAGTCCCTTTATCCTCGTCGGTCGGCTGCAAACGGCAACACGGTAGCGGTCAGTCTTGATTTTCGAACCGGGGCATCCGAGCCGGACATGACGGGCTCGCACATTTTCCGCATCGGCGCGTATCCGGACTCGGCTGCGGTGGAAGTGTTGATTTCTTCGCAGTCTGTGGCGTTACGAATCGACGATGTGATTGAAACCGTCGCGACGATTCAGACGCAGGAGTGGCACAACTTACAGATGACACTCGATCTTCACGATCGAACGTTTTTCGGAACCATCAGTCGGGCAAGTTCGGACAACCCGGTAGTCGCCTCATTTACTGGTAAGCCGCTGCAGTCACAATGGTCGGGCATTGTCGACTTTGCCGAACTGCATTCCGGTACAGGTGAAGCTCTGGAGATGAAGCGGCCTGCGATTGAATTTGACAATCTGGTTGTTCAGGATCAGCCGATGCTGGCAGCTTCAACCGAACTCCCATTGAACGCATCCGACACCGTCGATACGGCCGCGTTGCAGCAGCGACTGCAGCAACTGGTGGGTCTTGGCGGAGACTTTGAAGTGCAGACGGCTAACTCGGCGCCGAGCACTCCGTGGAACGCAGGGCCCAACAGTGTTGTGAAAATCGATGAACAATCGCAGAGCCCATTTCACAATGCCTTCGCTCCCGGCAAGCTGGGTGTGCATATGCCCAATCGCGGGCAGTACGATGGTTTTGGTTTGACGCTGCCGCAGTTGTGGAAGACAGACGAAACACCCGAGCTGCTAACCTGTTTTGATTTTCGATGTGCTGATGTCAGTGCGGGCGGCGATGGTTCGTGGCGTTACTATATCGGACACGGGCCGGGGAATTCGGCGGCTGTGGAGCTGTACTTCAATGGCTCGCAGTTCTTCCATCGCAGCGGAGATGCGCGGGAAGCCGTGGCGCCGTTGACGGTGGGCGAGTGGTATCAGGTGCAACTGAAGCTGGATTTGAAGGCTCGCCGTTTTGAAGGCACGCTCACATCCCGCACATCGCATGTTCCGTTTCAGGGGGATGTTTCAACGGGCTGGGATGGCATCGTTGATTATTCGTTCATCGACAGTTATGGCCACATTGGCGGAGTACGCCCAGCGCTGGATGTGGACAACTACGAGATTGGAACAAAGCCTTATCCGACTTTTGATGCAGTCGCCGCGGCCGAACAGACTCAGGAGACTGCTGCTCGACGTGCCGAGGCGGATGCAATTCGTCAGCAGCTTGTGGCGATACAAAGCAGCACGCAGCAGGCAGCGGAAGAACTCAACAGACTATTATCCGACGGGCCATTTCCGATGGCCTATGGAATGGCCGAAGGAACGCCTCACAGCGTGCATCTTCAGATGCGTGGGGAGCCGTCTCAGCCTGGCGCTTTGGTTCCTCGGAGTTTTGTTAAATCGCTCGGTGGCGAAGCACTGCCGGAAACAGTTTCGGGAAGCGGGCGAATGGAGCTGGCGACGTGGCTGACCCGCCCCGATCATCCTCTAACGGCTCGAGTGATCTCGAATCGCGTGTGGCAGTATCACTTCGGTCGAGGACTCGTGAAGACGCCGAATGATTTTGGAGTTCGCGGATTGCCGCCGACCCATCCGGAGTTGCTGGACCATCTGGCCGCCGAGTTTGTGCGTCGGGGCTGGTCGATCAAATCGCTGCATCGCCTGATTATGCTGAGCCGGACCTATCAGCAGTCCTCAGAGAATGTGTCGGCAGCCAGTGCGGATTCTGGTGTGGACACGTCAGATCTCTACACGCACTTTGCACGCCGTCGCCTGAGTGCTGAAGAGATTCGCGACTCGATTTTGGCGGTCACCAGGGAATTGGATGCTGAACCCGGAAAGGAACATCCGTTTCCGTCGCCCGTCAGCTGGGGATTTTCGCAGCATGGTCCGTTCAGTGCGGTGTATGATCACAACAAACGCAGTGTTTACCTGATGACTCAGCGATTGAAGCGGCATCCGTTTCTGGCACTGTTTGATGGTGCCGATCCGAATGCTTCTACGGCCGATCGGCTCGGAACCACCGTGCCAACTCAGGCGCTGTTCTTTCTAAACGATCCGTTTTTGCACGCGAAAGCGGAAGCCTGGTCGAAGCGGCTGATGGCGGAGGTTGCTACTGAAACTCAGCAGATCGAAACGGTCTATGTGGCCGCCCTGGGTCGTTCGGCTGCAGCGGACGATCAGGCGGATGCTACTGCGTTCCTGGCCGAGTGTCGGATAGAACTCGCGGCACTCGGTCTGGATAATGTTCAGCAACGCGCGCTGGGATCATGGCTTCGCACCGTGCTGGGCAGCAACGAGTTTCTGCACGTGGACTAGCTGTGAACATCAGCATGTGTTCATCAGCCTGAGTGGGTTAGCATCCGTTTCATGCGGACGAAACCAACAAAACCGGCTGTTAGTAACAGCGGGAGAGAAATGCTGTGAGCTGGCGTGTTGTTTCTGTCATGTTGTCACAGAATCGATTTCATGGTTAACCGGTAGCGCGAGTCTGAGTGTTCGCAAAGTAAAAGCCACCATAGGGTGAATCACGTACAGCTCGCCCCAAAACAATTGGGGCGAGCTGTTTTCGTTCGGCAGTCAACGACTGCGTGTTCGTTGCGATCTGCGACACAGGTTCAAAACACAATCGAAATCGCTTCTCCCACGCCCGTACTTTTTAACTCTCGATTCCTGAAGTAAGTTATCCGGTTCAAATCCATTCGCCCGTCTCGTGAATTTTTCAGCAAAAGCATTATCTTTCGTCTTTCCTGAATGTTTTGGAACCCACACGTTTCTTTTTGACTCAATGAGGAGCAATGCTCATGGCTGGTACAACCTCGGTTCTCGCAGATAAACTGCACGAGTACCCCCAACAAAATGTGATCGATGGGGCCAGCGACGGCATCGCTACGGTTCTTGATAACTGTCTCAACGAGAACGGCGGAGTCTTTCAACTTCTCCACCGCTACGCCGGCCGAACATTTTGTACCCCAGGTAAACGCCTTCGCCTTGATGAGCGATCGTACTATCCGGACTACATGGGTGGGACCGGACTCGATGAACTCTGGATGTGTTGCACCGTTCCCATCGTGACGGGCGTCATCGACACCCGCACGAAGAAGGCCCCGTTTCGCGAAGGCGAAGCGCATGTTCTCACTTCAGACGGACAGGTGATCTCGCTCCAGGACTTGATCTCCGCGAATCCGAAGGCCGTGCTCGGCGACAAGGTGACAGCCCTGTCGAAACAGCTCATCGGCAAAGTCACCTGGCCGATTGTTTCGAAAAAGTTCGACAATCTGAATCCGATTCCGCATCACCTTCACTGGTCGAAGTGGGAAGTCTACGACATCAATTCTTTTGACAATCCCGGAGTCAGTCCGTCGCATTATCACACCACGGCAATGGGTCTGTATCCGTTCGTGACCAGGGATCAGTTCCTCGCCTGCATGAAGCGGTTCGGAAAAGGCGACTACAATGGGGTTCGGCATTTGTCGCCGCACACGATGATGCATATTGATGACGGCTTTGTGATGCCCAACGGCGTACTGCATTCACCAACAAACCTCTGCACCCACGAACTGCACGTCACAATGGATGAGCACTTCCTGGCTGAGGATCTGACGCTTGACGGACGTATCGGTGCAAAGGATGCGTTTTACGCTTGCCGGGAAGAGGACTATCCGAAGGCTCGACATGAAGACTGGGATTACCTCGTTGAGAAGTTCGACTTCGCAGCGAACCAGGATCCGGATTTCGTCTTGAAGAATTCGCGTCCGGCGATCCCGGCGCAAGAATTCAAGGGCAACGGGGTCGACGCCAAATGGATCGTCTACGGAAATTTCCTCGGCGACCAGAAGTGCTCGATTCTCCGGCTCATCGTGGAGCCTGGTGCTAAGACAACTTTCCGTCCCGAGTGCCCCGCGATGTTCCACACGAACGGCGGCAGCGGTCGCGTTGGAGAACTCGGCGTGCGCTATCACCAGAATATGGTTCTCGGCGAGATCTATCCTGAGATCGGGTTCATCACACAAGCGGCGCTGGCGAACGGCGGTGTGGAGATCGAGAACACGGGAACTGAACCGCTCGTGTTGACGTTTGACTTCCCGCAGAACGCGCACAGCAAGACGCCAGGTGTTGCTTCTGCCTGATCATACGCGAGCAGCGTTTTCGCATGACCGTTGAGAAAGCCGCGAGGAAAAACTCAAACGTCGAATGAGCAGACTCAGTGGGATGCCGGCCTGTGTCGACCGCCTCGTGCCTTCCGGGCGCGGCGGTCGCCGGCTCACATCCTGTCACTCTGATCTTTGCTTTACCCGAACTGCCCTGATGGACGACTGTTGACAGGAGTTGATCGTCTCTACCAGTCTGTTGCCGCGACTGCCCTAAGATGCACCGTAGTGTCGGACCGGAGTAGCGACTAAACTTCCATTCCCCGCTTCGGTCGTGACCAGGAGCACGCTGAAGATGATGCCTGCGCAGCGTTCGGCGATGGGCGTCAGCTCTCCGTGAGGAATGCACTACTATTTTACTGTCCTGGCTTGCTTGAATAATGCTATCTGAAACTCGCCAGCATCAGGTTTTCTCGGGCTATTTGAAATTGCTAATCAACGAAACAGTTCTTAAGGAGAGCATCCTGTTCCATGATCTCCATCAGCGTATCGGTCCAGTCGTGCATGGAGAGAATCGTAAAGAACCCGTTCTTCATCGAGGGGGCTCGCTCAATCGCAAGTCTCCATTCGCGACGGCTGAACGGTTCGGCCATGATCGCGTCCCAGAATCCGGTCCTGGTGAAGACTGTTCTGATCGCTTCCGTGGCGGTTCCGTGCAGATGGCTGATCAGGTACGTCGCCATGCCAACCTGAAAGCCAGGAAGTCGTGGCCGATTGCTTAACGCGTCCAGTGCGTGTGAGACAAGATGTTCGCTGCCACTGGCCGGGCGCGAACTTCCGCAAATGGACATCGAAACTCCGTTCAGCATTAGCGACGTTGCCAGTCGCTGCACACCATCCAGGTTGAAGTCAGGTCGTCCCATGAACTGAAACACGCTGGCGTCCGAAAGCAGCGCTGCGAAATCATCAACAGAAGTACCCTGATGATGAAACGCCAGTTTCCGGTCTTTGACGGCCGTCAGTTTCGAAACCAGATCGCCGATTCCGGCCAGCCAAAGCTGCTTTGGAGCCTGAAGACACACTGCCGTGTCGATCGCTTTACCGCCACCGAGACCCAAAATGCACTCAACCCGGGGCAACTCAACTCCGCCGCGATCGCCCGGGCTTCTTCACACGATGCTTCGCACGCCGCCCTGACGTGTGCAAGTACGATGCCTTCTCGATCCAGACCTGCCTGCAGTCGATCAATCAGCGTCACCGGTAAGTCTTCGCTGTGAATCAAAGCGACCGTTCGATAGTCCGCTCGGCGGACGTAGATGCCGACTCGGTCCAGCGCGCCGGGCTTAATGCGCACCAGACCCGGAATGGAAACTTCGCGTTGGCCGGGAATCATGTCTCAACCTTGCACAGTTTATCGGATATCTCCGACCATCTCGAAAAATGCTGAAATATTTCGCCGCGCAACCTGAGTTCCGTTGCGAGCCATCCTCTCGCAAATCGCATCTCGGGCCGGACCATCAGCGCAGGTTCCAGATCCGGACGACCATCCCCTGCAAACGCGACGGCGCTGCAGGATTGCAAGGCTTTCTGTACAAGGGCAGTCTTAGAGATTCCGAATTGCTCGGTGAAGAATGGTGACTGCGTCGGCAATTGCATCTGCAATCCATGCACCGGGGAGTATTCACCTGGATTCGTGTGCAGTTCGAGTCGCAGATGGTGTTGTCGGAACAGTTGTTCGATATACCATCCGCAGATAAACGCAGATGAAGAGCAACCCGAAACAACCCTTCGTTAAATCTGTGTCCATCTGTGGTAAAAAACATTCTGTCTCAATCATTACCGAACGATGCGTTTGAACTCCAATTTCGGGTGTTTGAAGTTGATCAACAGGCCGACCTGCAATTTCGTGACTTTCAAGTAGTTCAGCATCTTGCCAATTTCGTTGTCTGTGATTTCTTCGATTGTTTTTGCATCGACGACGACCATGTCGAAACAGATCAGATCGGGAACGTAGATGCCGACGTTCACCGACTTGTAGATGACCGGGAAATTCGGTTGCTGGATGACTGGAATTTGACGCAACCTAAACTCAACCACCAATGCGTTCTCGTAGATTTTCTCGTGAAACCCGTGGCCGATTTCGTTGAGAACTTCCATCGCACTGCCGATGATCTGATGTGTTTCGTTTCTGAGCAGGAATTGGGAATCGGCCATTCTCAAAAAACTCCTTGTTTGAACCACAGATGAACGCAGATGGACACAGATTGACTCAGTAAAGTGCTCGGCCTGCTCAGATCCGTGTTGTCAATGTGACTGGCACCGTCGACTTACCTCAACAAACGAAAAAACGTCGTGAAAGAGGATTGCGGCAAAACAAGCCCCCTCAGTACTTAAAGCTCGCGAAACAGAACTCAGACGGTGCAAACAACGCGTCGAAGAATTGTCCTTTCTTGCCGTAGTTGTTGAGGGGACTCGAAGGTGTTGTCCCTGTGCGAGAAGCAAATAACGTTCAGCAACGTGATGAAGCGTCTGCTCACCACCTACGAAACATCAAATGAGGCGGGCGTGAAGGTTGAATATCGAATTCCTGAACCGGCGTTATGAAAGTTGAAACGGTCAAACCGGTAACCCAGCATCGGAACATGTGTGTGTCCAAAATAGATGTTCTGGACTTCGGGAAGCAGAGCGGTCTCGCAGCCCCTCAGATACTCAAGCAGAGTACGACAAGTCTGCCGTCGCGTATGCCGCACTCGTGGAACAAGACTATGCAATCGAGTCTGCACAACGGCGGAATACAGCAGATTACTCAACTGCCCTTTCGCCTTCTCGTCGTGGAAAAGGGATCGATAACTTTCCAGACCACCGACATGCCTGATCCCATCCAGCACATCTCCATGCAGGAACACATTGCTGCCAATGCGCCAGAACGTCGGGCTCCAGTTAAAGGTGGGATGCTGGTCGCTGATAGACGTCAACAGAGCCTGCATGCGAGGATGGCAATCGTGGTTACCCAGCAGATACATCCACGATGCCGACGGATTCAAAGCAATTGCTTTCTCCAGCCATGCGGCCGCGGCATCAAGCGAGGCCTCAAGACTGCCAAGCTGGCTCCAGCGAAAATCAAACATGTCTCCGCCCAGAACGATCGACGTTGCAGCGGCAATCGCATCGGTGTTCTGCTCCCAGTGCTGCTGACCAATGGAACGGCGGGTGAATAAATGCAGGTCTGAGAGAAAGAGTCCAGTCGTCATGTTGTCAGTCCCGTATCACTCAACAAAGCTCTGATGAATGCAGGCGGAGCGAGTCGCCTGCGAAACCGTGTCATGGTCACTGGTGTTACGGATCCTTAAAGTCGGTCAGGTCATGGGTTCGGCTGTTTTCTGAGTCGTAACCGCTGATTTCTGTCATCAGACGCAGCAGTCCATAACACAGCCAGTTTACGAAACGAATGGCTAACGGCTGCTGTTCCCAGTTGGACTTGAGAATCTGCTGACTATCCGACGTTATGCTGACTTTGAGACTCTCTGCCAGAGCCGCACCAAAAACATGGTCGTCGACAACAAGGTTCGCTTCGTACGAAAGCAGCAGGCTGAACGGATCGATGTTTGACGATCCCACGGTTGCCCATTGGCCATCAATCACACCCACTTTGGCGTGGAGATAACTTCTTTGGTATTCGTGGATTTCAATTCCCGCATCAAGAAGATTGCCATAGATCGCGCGACGAGCGTGGTGCTCAATAAAGTTTTCGACTTTTCCCTGCAGCAGCAAGACCACTTTCACTCCACGTCTAGCCGCATCAATGAGTGCATGGCGAAACTTAAACCCGGGGAAAAAATATGCCTGAGCCAAAATGATTTCCGTATGCGCCTGACCGATCGCCTGCAGATAAGCAGATTCGATGTCCCGGCGATGGCGAAAATTGTCTCTCAAGAGGAATGCGGCCTTAATTGTTCCTCCAGGGAAAGTCGAAATCGGAAGATCCGGAGCGCGACCGACTCGTCGACGAAACGTTCCTGCTGCCACTAACGACCACAACTGCACTGTGGAATTGCGAATGACGTCCACCAGTGGCCCTTCGACCGCGACAGCGTAGTCATAACGCGGCGACATTTCGCTCTCCGCAGCTCTGTCGTCGACAATGTTGATCCCGCCGACAAAGGCAATCTCGCTGTCCACGACAACGATTTTCCGGTGCATTCGCCGGAGACGTTTACGGCGCAATGTCCACGGCGATATTCCGGGCCGAAAAATGCGAAGCTCAATGCCGTCCTGCCGCATCTGGTCCTGCACGGGCTGCGATAAATCGCTGGCCCCGTACCCGTCAACGATCACGTAAACTCGCACTCCACGCAACACCGCGCGTTTCAACGCGGCGGCAATCCTCTGACCAGTGGAGTCATCTTTGTAGATGTACGTCACCAGATAGATCTCAAATCTGGCTCGATCAAACGCCTGTTCAATGGCGGGAAAAAACGCTTCACCGTTCTGTAACAGAGTTACCTGATTGCCCGGAACAAAGCCGGACTTGCCCTTTGACGTTGCCACTGATGAGGCAATCATAGCCGTGTTAATTCCCATGCGGAATCACCGACCATTTGAGATCATTGACCTTCAGAACTTGTGTGATGACGAGTTCTGATTTCGTCCTGAGGTGTACTGAGATCAAGCAAGTCGATTGCCTGAATGTTTTCTCTTTCGGATGTTGAGGCAATGAGTTCTTCCTTTAATCTTCCTGGTGCCACATCCAGTTTTGCAACACTGGCTGTTCTGACATGATTATGACAGTTCGTGCAGGTCATTGTCAGTCTCATGAAGCCGAGTGACGTGCCCTCTACGTCTTTTGCATCTGCCATACGACTGAGAAATTCCGCTGCTGCCACGAAGTCTGTCGTATCCTGCACAAACCGGTAGCTTGCCATTTGCTCCCATGCAGCCTGCCGACTCAGCTCAATCATTTCAGCCGTTGCCTTCTGAATCAGTGCATGGTCATCCCGCGACACTCCCTCAAGAGCACGCTGGGCGGCTGCGAGCTTACGTGTCATAAATGTTTCCATCGTTTTCTTGTCCGGCGGTGCTGCAATCTCCACCTGTACAGCCGCAGATGTTTCGCCCTCGGATAGCTTCAGAACTGCAATAGCCGCAGAGATCATCAGCAGCAAAACCAATCCGGACTGAACACCGGAGACTCGTAGAAATCGCATGATCGTTTTCTCCAGCCAGCGTTAGACGGGGCAGGTTTATTCGTCGGACTCAGCGAGCACTGTATTCCTCAACCATTTGTGACACTTCATACACTTCATCGTGACATTCACCCACGCCATGGACGCACCATCAATATCGTTTTCTTCCGCTTCTTTCTGCAGTTCTTCAACGGCCTGCACAAACTCATTACTGTAACGGCGGTACATCATGTCATTGGAACCTCGCCATTTGGCTTCACTGGGCATCTTCAGAAGCGTCTGAGTCCCTGTCGCAACGGCCTTCATATCATCCATACAAAGTCCCTCAAGAATCAGGTTTGAAGCCTGCATTTTTTGTCGCATAAGTCCCCAAGTACGAACTGGATGCTGGAACTTTGCAATCGGTGACGCGTACGGAGCAGCATTTCGACAGAGAAATCGCAGGCGGTAATCGACGCGTCCGGATCAGCATATCGAGCCAGATGCCGAGTCAACTGACCGGCACCACAACCTGCGTCAAGGATCCGTTTCGCACCACACAGATCAAACGTCCGGTCGCGAAACCATCGTTCGCTCAACGGCACATGCAGCGACAGAACACTCAACGTCTTCAACGCCGCACCACCGAGCCCCGCATAGATTCCTCTCACGGCAGCGTTGTCGATTGCGTGATGATGATTGCGACGTGAATGAGGAATCAAGACACCGTGCAGGCCACTCGGTGGGCTGGCTGAGTTCAGTCGCATCTGCTGCCCGGGATCGAGGTTCTGTTCGTTCACCACGTGTCGCCATCCTCCGTTCTCTTATCTTCAAACAAAACAGCCGTGAGAACTTCGTCGAGACTGTTGCGGGAGATTATGCCCTGCAACTCGTTTCTCCATAATCGAAGCCCATACCATTTTGGGATGGCGGATTCCGCCATCAACATGATTCTTCACACTGCGAAATCAAGCAGGCCGAACATCACACCAGCCACAACGAAGCCACAGCGGCGATGGCACCATACAAAAGCATCGGGCCGACGCTCTGCCGGAGAATCTCGCCTTCTCTATTGACTAAACCAAGCACCGAGCTGACTGCCACAATGTTATGAATCGCCACCATGTTGCCCATCGCACCTCCGACAGATTGCAGAGCCAGAATCGTGGTGCGATCCTGGCTCAATTGAGCAGCGATGGAATCCTGAATAGGCCCGAACGTCAGGTTTGAGATCGTACACGAACCCGCAAAGAAGGCTCCGATCGCTCCCAGATACGCGGCGAAGTATTGCCACCAGTCGCCAGTGGCCGCAGCCAGCGATCGACCGGCGATCATCACAGATGACGCATCGTCACCCGTCATCAGCAGATTCACCAACACCAATGCACCCAGCAATGCGAGGACCGGATTGGCCATTCTCGATATCGTCTGGTTCCAGATCGTTCGAGCCGTCCCACGTGGAGCTTTCAATACCCACAGCGACACAACTGAGATCAGCGCGAACGGGATCAGGGACGGCACGTATAGCACCTGATGAGTCCAGCTGACTTCGGTCCCCAGAATATTGCGAAGACGCAGCACAAGTGCGGGACTGATGGAGAAAACACCAAAGTGGCTCAGAGGAATTTCCCACACCGGCGAAGCCATTGTCAACAATGCCCGCAGTCTGAGTTGTGGAATTCTGGTGGCCAATAACACCAGCACCGTGCCCCACAGAGTAAACATGGCTTTGACCACCGATTGCGCTGATGTCGCGGGTATCTCTTCTGTGGCAGGGTGATCGTCGGCAAGCCCCACACGCCGGCGAGCCAACCAGACGGTGATCAGAAGTCCGATCATTCCTCCAGCCACCGCAGGGAACTCATCATTCAGCAGCGCCAGTAACATCATCGGAACAACACTCGCCGCAATGGCCAGATAGATGAACAGGAGATTGCGACGAATCTCCTGCCAGCTCAGCAATAGTCGAAAGGCCATCATTGGAATCACGCACGCGGCGACACTGTGAATGACGGCTGTCTTCCAGGCGACCGCATGCAGCTCGGAGGGGCTCAGTTTCAGCGAAGCGAACCCGAACCATGTGGGAGTTCCGACCGCACCGAAGGATA
>QWOO01000119.1 GCA_003669615.1 Planctomycetota bacterium | reverse complement strand
TGAAACATGACAGAATCTCCAAAATCAATTCAGAAAAGCGAATGAACAATCAAACCACTGTTCTCATTCGTGCCTGATTAATTCTGCCACACACAGAGTCTCGCCTGCCGGTTGTTATGGATGGACTCTCGCCCAGAATCGGGAGCGCGCCGCTCCGCGGGAATCATTGGGGAGACAGAGTCCTCAAGTCTGCTGAGGAAGCCAGGGACCATCGCAATATGGGATTGAAACCCATTCTCCGACGTGCGGCTTATGAAGGGAAGGGCATCGTCGACGAAATCACAATCGCAACTCGCTGAACAGCCGGGGAGGAATTCAGTTCCGCAGCGGCTTTGTTCTTCATCACCCTTCAACAAGCTGGGGTGCTGACAGCAGGATGCGGTCTCGTCTATCCCAGAACAACAACAGCCGCATGAGGTCTCACAGGCCAGTGTGTTCGCCAAAGCGGACGAGAAGACGGAGCAGCAGCAGGCGCCCGAGACTGACATCTTTACGAGAAGCAGAATCGAGAGAACCGTTCGACAGATTGTTGCGCGAAAAACTCTCATTGGTTTCTGGCACTTCAGACAAACGACTCAACCAAAAAACTGAACTACTTCTGCATGATACACATAGGCTCAAAGAACATCTTCCGATGTTTTGGATTTTATGTTGGAATGTGGTGTTTCACAAGAGCTCCAGTGATGGCTTTCATGTCTCAACGGGCGCCGAAAAAGTCTTTCAGAATTATTCCATCAGAAGTTCATCGACGAGTGTTTCGATGGTTTGGTCGCCCGTCGCTCCTTGCCAGTTGAGTTCTCCTTGCCACCAGGATCTGATGTATCCATTCTTGTCGACGACGTACACGGTGGGCCACATCGTGTTGCCCCACGCATCCCAATTGGAGTTTTTGAGGTCGATGAGCACAGGAAATTCAAAACCCTGTTCTTTCGCCGCCACCTGCACAAGTTTCGAATCCCGTTCTGCGCTGGTCTCGGGCGTCTGAATGCCGATGACGGTGACTCCCTTTTTCGCAAGGGAATCGTGCCACTTATTGTAATGCTTGAAGTTGGCGACACAGTTGTGGCATTGGAACGCATAAAAGTGAACCAGCACAACCTTGCCGCGTTCCGACTCCAGAGTTGTGCGTCCAGTGCCCGCCCATTCTCCGGAGTCAATCAATTCAGGAGCCAACGGGTAAATCCGTTTCAACTCCAGCATGTTAAACGGTTCGCCTACCAGTTTTGCGAGATCTCGACGGTGCGAATTAGTGAGAAGTTCATTGAGCAGACTCTGCTCCTTCCTGCGAGCTGTTTGAAGCTGCTTCTCGAGATCTGCGTCGCCACCTTTTTTCTCAGTCAACTGACTCGCGAGAGAGTCCGTCACAAGACACGCGGCCTTAAGCTTTCGCAGATCTTTCGCATCAAGCCCAACATCGCCGGCAATCTCGGGACGCACCAATGCTCTGGTTCCCTGCGATTGTATTTCGAGCTCACGCAGCCGTCGCATTGTGGCAGGCGAAAGAATCTTGCTCAAAGCATCGATCAGACGTGTTTCAAGTTCGCGCGTCGTCTCCACTTGTTTGGCCTCGGGAAGGATGCGAGAAGGCCACCAGACACGATCCATCTCTTTGAGAATCTCCACCAGCCGAGCATCGCCTTCCAGCCCAAGCTCTTTTTGCACTTCAGGTGTGTGCACAAGCTTCAGGAGCGACTGCGGTACCAGCGGCTCCACTTCCGTCGTCTGCGAATATGCGAAACCGGGGACCAGAGTGAAAAGTGCAAACGCGATGAGTACAGTCACATTTGGAGTTTGCAGTCGCTTCATGTTTCCACCTCGAACCTTAAGTCATGCGGAAGTCAGGAATGTCTGAGCCATCGCCGCAAAGGTAAGCGTTCAGCGTACGTTACATCTTCTGTTGCCCGGTCTGTGATAGATTCTGTCAGAAAACTTTCAGAACGCATAAGGAAGCGTTTCTGGAATCACAAAACACGCTGGACAACGTTCAGAGCCCGGCGACCGTCACCCCACTCACTGCCGAAATTCGCGAGACTGGATATGATCTGTGGACGACAATCAAACGGCACCACTGTATAAAGCAAAAAATGCACGGCCTTGAATTCTTTTTCTACTGCACAGCTCTTCAGGTATTGATTGTTCATGATCATTCGACAAACATCGCTCATCGAAGTCCGTAAAAGCCGAACCAAGGGTCGAGGAGTTTTTGCGACGGCGTTCATTGCAGAAGGCACAGTCTTTGAACAAGCACCGGTGCTTGTGATGCCCGCTAAAGAAGTTAACGTCGAGATTGAAGACACGGTACTTTCACACTACATGTTCGCATGGGGTAAGAGCACGGTCGCCGTTGCGCTCGGATTTGGTTCTCTCTATAACCACTCGTATACACCCAACGCCTGCTACGAAGATGTCAGCGGCCAGATGAAGAACTACATCGCCATTCGCGATATCCAGGCAGGCGAAGAAGTGACGATCAACTACAACGGCGATGCCAACTCAACGGATCCCGTTTGGTTTGATGTCATTGAAAGTCCTGCTGAAGGCTCCCCTGCCTCACTCAAAACCAAACCCGCTGCCGCCCCGGAAAAAGGCAGCCTCCCAAAACCTGATACAGCTGGCAAGAAGACCCGGAAACCAACACCGGGTGCCACAAAGAATGCGCCGAAGAGAAACAGCAAATCAAAGACTAGTTAGTGCAGTACAGCCTAAAAAGATGCTTTCTAATACACTGCTGCTGGGGCGATACGTCATGGAGCGCGAACCGCAGTAAAGTCAAGCCTCTGATACTCGCCGGGTGGTCGGATTAGGTAGTTCGCCACCGCAAGGTTGTTTGATCTTTTGCGGTATCCATTCTGCCGATAAAAAATCATGTTCTTTCCCCGATGCTCACTATCTCCGAAAGTCGGATTCATGGCACACGATTTTTTGACTTCATTTTCCCTTAAGTCTGGCCGAATGAGAAGACATTCCATGCGGTCCCCGGTGAGGACGGCCGTGTTGATTGCGAATTCCTGTCAGACCGAGTCTCTGGAAGATCGCATGCTGTTAACTGCTACATATGTTGATGGTCGGTCCAATATTTTCGGAGCAGGACTGTCGACTCCGCCGGGAGTTGACCCAGGGATTTCACCCCAAAGCATCTCAATTCCTGTTGGCACAAAGTACATTGAATTTTTGTCGGTAGCAGGATCGGTTTCTCTAGACACCCAGAACCCGTACACGCGACCATTTTGTGGTGCAGACGGCGGTGACTACGCCCCTGCCGGAGCATCTGCCCTTACCAGTATCAATTCCGAGGGTGGGATCTCTGGGATCAGATATCACAGAAACACGTTTTTGTCCGGCGTGTTTTTTGGAAACGATCCGCCGACTACAAATGCTCCTGGCACTCTGGACTTTTCCTACAACCCTGATTTCCTAAGTCTCAATCCACAGCTCCAGCAGACTTTCTTCATTGGCGATGGTCGCACCGGAACAGGTGACGGCTATCTACAGAAGTTTTTCGTTCCGTTGGGGGCAACACGACTTTTTCTGGGATTGGCAGATGGATATGACCCTTCAAGTCAAACCGTTTCAGGTCCGCCTCGTTATTACGGTGACAATGGCGGCGGCTTTGCAGCCAACGCTTCATTCGTTGCGAACGATTCGCCGATAGTCATCGATGGCCGCTCAAATCTTTTCGGCGCAGGCCTTGAGAGTCCACCGGGGGTTGCACCAGGAATAACACCTCGAAGCGTTCCCATTCCTGCAAACACCACTTTTGTCGAATTCAGTTCTGTGACTGGTGCCGTCTCGTTCGATATCGATGTCCCTGGAACACGACCTTACTTCGGCCCTGATGGTGCTCCCTATTCTCCGCAGGGCAGTCCACCATCGACCAACATAAATTCCTGGGGTGGAATTTCGGGTTTGAAGCATAGTCTGAATACATTTCTGGCAGGTGTGTTTCTGGCGAGTTCACCGCCGACAGGCTCGCCTCCTCAAATTCTTGATTTTTCCGGCAATGAAGATTTCCTGAGTTTGTCTCCACAGCTTCAGCAGACGTTCTTTATTGGTGATGGGCACACCAGTGGCGGTGATTTGCAGAGATTCAAGGTGCCAACAGGAGCAACGCGACTTTTTCTTGGGACGGTTGATGGCTACGACTTAGCAACAGACACTATTTCAGGTAATCCAGGGATTTACGATGACAACGGTGGAGCGTTCGACGTACGCCTGCGTCTGAGCAAGCGAGTCATTGGCACTGCGGGGAATGATGTCTTTCGGATCACTTCATCCGGAGTCTTTTTGAATGGCGAATTTGTAGCGACAGTCAATAGTGACATTCTCATACTTGCTGGCATCGGAGGGGACGATCTGTACCAATTCGATGCTGATAACAGTCTAGGGAAGATCATTGTGGAAGAACGCAATGATAGCGGCACTGACTTTCTGGACATCTCCCTGACGACCGCCCGAAGCATAGCCGTCAATCTGAATCTCACCGCACTTCAGGTGGTAAATTCCAATCTGTCGCTTCAGCTGAGTTCCGCAAGGGTTTTTGAAAATCTTATGGGAGGAGGGCGCGACGATGTACTGAGCGGTAACGCGTTGGCCAACACGCTGACTGGCAATGCTGGCAACGACACGCTGACGGGTGGTGCCGGCAATGATTCACTGTTCGGCGGACTTGGCAATGACACTTATGTATTTGGAACAGCCTCCACTGCCGAAGCGGACTCAGTGACAGAGGTTGCGAATGCCGGGACGGATACGCTGAACTTTGGCACGCTGACGACAGCCGTCACTCTGAATCTGGGCTCCACTGCGATCCAGACTGTGCATACAAATCGCACGCTCAAATTGAATTCCACCGCGACGTTTGAAAATGCGATTGGGGGTTCGGGCAGTGATACGCTGACCGGCAACGCGTTGGCCAACATGCTGAATAGCAATGCGGGCCATGATATTCTGGTAAGCAATGCTGGCAATGATCAGCTTCTGGGAGGAGCGGGACGTGATATTCTGATCGGCGGTCTCGGTCGCGACGTTCTCAACGGCGGAGCGGATGACGACATCCTGATCGCTGGACGAACGAACATCGACGCATTGTTCAGCAATCTGAAAGATGTTCGCACGGCATGGATTTCCGGCAATCCGTATGCGACGCGAATTTCCAACCTGCGTGCGGGGGTTGGAGTCTCAGGTGCTTCACTCAAGGCGAAAGTCAACGTGTTCAATGATGCGGCAGCCATCGACACACTCACGGGCGGCGGCGGAACAGACTGGTACTTCCGTGCTCTGGATGACATCATCACGGATCTCCTGGCAGCCGAGAGCGTTGATGTGGTCTAACTGAACCCGCCCCTTATGGATATTCTGATTTGCAAATCTGTGGCGAAAATCAGGGTAGGTGCGCACTTGGCGGCATGACAGGATGATGTTTGACTCAAGGGGCGTTCGTAGAATCACGCGAGCCACGGTGATGTTGGCGAACTGAATTCGGTGCAGCCGACTCAGCGTGCGCAATCCGCAGCGGACAAATCATCAGCAACTCATCACTGCTGCCGAGAGACGCCACGGTTTGCAAAACTGACAAGACTCGTAAATCGTTGTTTCAAAGGACTTGCGTCATCGAAAAAGGCGCGACATTTTTCGAGGTCTCATGAAGAGAGTGTCTTCCGGGGAGGGGCTGATCGAATATGTAGGAGACGGGCGATCTGGATATTACGCGATTCGCGAAACGCCATGACCGTCCTGAGTCGAGATTCGCGAAACAAACCGGGACTCCCCGGCACCATCAAAATGGCGGCTAACGGCGACGCGTGTCCTTTGACTTCGATACTGATTTCTTCCGAGCCATCTTCAAGGTCTTTTCCGGGGCTCAGAATCAAAGATTTACCTGCCCCTGAAAACGGCAGCACGTCGTACTTTGAGTGGTGTGTGTTGAGAGTAGCCGGATTCGTGAGAATTCGGATGCCTGCCACGGTATCGCACCGAATTCTCGCGAATCCGGCTACGAAGAAACATCTCACTCTGCCCCGAGCGAAGTTTAGTCACGCAACATAGACCGCCGTGGCGAAAGCACCCCGGGAAACGTGGTGGTTTTCGGGGTGCCGTGGATTGTTTCCGAAGTTAACGTCTGACGCACTGTGTCCGACGATCACTTTTCAGAAACGCAATTCAGCCGCGATGGTTGGTCCCATCAAGCCAAGATTGGATCCGATCCCTAAAAAATCGTCAGCGAGGGTGTCATTCATCCAGTACTGTGTTTCCCAGACCATGCGGAGTTGCAGTTGACTGTTATTCGTGAATGTTTTGGTCCATGCAGCCCCCAATTGCGTTTCTATCGACTGAGCAACCTCGCCCTGAATCGTCCCTGCGGGCATGATCGGCAGCATGGCGGCATTGTCGATTTCACCAAACAGCAGGGAACCCCTCAGGTTTCCCACGAGGCAAAATCCGGTCTGACCAAGCGCCCGACGGGTATTGAGAGCCAGCGTGGGACCGAAGCCCTGGAAATTCACATCACCCACACCGAAAGCCGCCTCGATCGGTGAATGGTAGCCAAACTTTCCGTAGCGGACGCCAGCGTTGGATTCCAGTTGCCAGTGTCCCAAATTTGCCAACTGTGTCAGTTCCAGGTCTGCGGCCTCAGCGTTAATGCTCATCACCGCCGGCTGAAATGGTGCAGCAAAATCGACACTATTGTTATACGACCAGTATCTGCCACGAATTCCGAGCCCCTGTGAGCTGCGATATGCTAACACGTAGCGAATTCCGCCATCGAAATCCGGATCAATCGCCCGACCCGTGTTGTCCGCCAAAACTAACGGCATTGACCCGCTGATGTGGGGCTGCAGCAAAGTCACCTCAACGCCGCCAGACCACTGAGGGCGGGCATGACAAGGCTGATTAAAGACAGATTGCGGCGTCTGTGTGATATGACTGCCAAGCGACTGTCTCAGATCCTCGACTTCCGCCTCGAGTTGAGCAATCCGCTGGTCCTGCGAGGTACAGCCCGTCCCGCAGCCATCACAAATCATTTCATCAGAACATTTTGTGATGACTTGCGTGAAAGCCACTGGAGCTTCCCACTGATCGGCGGAGTCCGTGTTGTTGGCGAAAAGGTCGTCACCTGGCTGACGGAAACCGCTAAACACCTGCCCGGATCTGCGAGGCTGCCCCTCTGAGTGTTGCTCAAAAGCAGACTGATTTACGATCCCCGCCCGAGAACGAACCTGCACCGGGGGATCAGCATGCTCTGCGGCTTGCGTTTCCGGAAGCAGCACGCTTCCAACGACGAACATAAATTTCAAGACATATCGCAAGGTGGTCATAACGCGTACCTCCGCTGTACTGTATCCGGACGAAATCTTCTGCTATCACGATGAGTTGACAGGGAGATCCGATCCTCAAAGCCTTCCTCACGAGAAATCATCGTGTAATCCGAAACGCTGACGGGAGCGTTTCCGCACTTTAAAAATGGAAGGCTTATTTTTTGGATTGCTTGAAGCGCAGTTCCTCTGGACCTCGCTTAATCGTTTCACAAGGCGCGCCGCTTCCAGACTTTACAACTGTTTTATTGTTGCCAATCGTCCTGTCGAACTGGACCGATATCGAACAAGAAATCGGTTGGCACGGCGTCAGCACGATTGGTCTGCGATGTTTGGTCCACGTTGGCTATCAGGGGTGGTTCTGCCGGTAAGGTTGCCTCGTGCGACCCACTGGCCGAAGTCGTTACGGAAGCCGATGTGAAAATCAGATCATTCTCAAAGACGCGATCGATAGCGGCCAACACATCAAACTCTGGTGTTAATTGAGATGTAACAACGGATGCCACTGTAAAGTTCAGAGGCGTGCTCCAGTCGCCAATTACGCCGGAGCTACTGATGGCGCGGATCCAGACACGATAAGATCCCGCAGCCATCGGAGTTGGCACAGTGAATGTGGCCGCTGTCAGTGTGCTGAGGCGGATCAAATCCGTCTGAGCGACGTCAATCCGGTCAATCTTTAGTTCGTAACGCACGGCTGGCCCTGAGGCCGCACTCCAGGTAAACGTAGGCTGGCGGGGTCCGCTGGAAAACGACGGAGCATTTACAGCCGCGACAGACAATTCATTATCTGTGTTAATGACAATGACGATGACGGCTGGTGCACTGGCATACGCCGCATCTGAGCGGACCCGATCAACCTGAACGGTGACGTTGACGGAGCGACTGCCGTCCTGAAGTGCGTCATCAACGCCCTTCAGGGTGATCTGCTGCGGGATATTCCAATTGAACTTCGTGAAAGTCAATGTCGCCGGACTCACGCTGACTTCCGAGTTGCTCTGAGAAACGGCCTGCAGAATTACGTCCGTCAGTGGAGGCGACGTCAGGGTCACATGCAGAATCCGGTACGTACCCAATTCACTGACTGTCAGCGGGCTGGTTTCGCGAATGTTGATCAAGGCGGCAGGAAGACTTTCCGGAGCTCCCGACGTGTCCAGCCCCTGACTCAGGTTTGTCGGTGCCCGATCTCTTTCGGCCGCGAGCCGAATCTGTGCCTGCCATGTCGCACCGTCTTCCGATGTGACCAAACCTAGTTCGGCATAAAACTGGTTCGCCGTGGCATGCACATCCTGATCTCCGCCCCCTGAAAGACCGAGTTTCACCAGCAGGTCTGTGATGGGGTTCGACGGCTCGCGGAGGACTGTCGGTGATGTCAGTTGCCCGCCGGCTACCGTCGCAATAATCGGTACAACATACGTATTGAAACGTTTAGACCAGTCGATCAGCCGATCGGCTCCGGTGTTGGCAATCATGACGTCATAGCCGCCACCGCCGAAGGCAAAGTCGGCATCGGCATACGGGGTAGGGTCAGGGATGTTGTTTAGGCCGGAACTGGTCTCGAGGTTATCGTCCGCATTCAGCAGATCATCACCCATGCCGCCGAACAATCGGTCGCTCATCGTGCCGCCGACAAGCCAGTCGTTGCCTTCGTTACCAAACAGGTGATCGATGCCGTCATTCACTTTGTTGTTCTGCTGATCAACAGCCTCAAAGTTCAGCAGAAAATTATTGATCTTCGAAAGGGGATCAAGCGCTTTATAAGCTTCAAACATACGTGTGGTCGCGGAGTAATTCAGCAGGGAGGAGTCCGCTGGAGAGGTTCTGACAAACCATGCGACGGTGGCCTCCGCCCCCGAAACCGCATCGTCGCCCGCACCACCATGAATGAAGTCGTCGCCTAAGCCTCCGTAAAGAATGTCGGCCCCTCCTGTGTAGTAAGCCCCGAGGTCAACACTCTGTTTCAGACGACCCGTGATGTTGATCATCGCTCCGATCTGGGTTCCGGTCAGGGTCACGTTGGCCTGAACACTTGGTGTCGTAATTCCGTAAAGAGGTTCTGTGAGTCCGTTTCTGCTGGTAAAGATGCGACCATCATCGCCCAAAATGCCATCTTCTCCGGATCCTCCAAAGATCCGATCGCTTCCCTGGCCTCCCACAAGACTGTCGTCCTGACCATCACCAAAGAGCACGTCGTTGCCGGACATCCCGTGGATGATATCGTCTCCGGATTCTCCATGCATTTCATCATTTAAGCCACTGCTGCTGAGCGTACCGAAGGCGTAATCGAGGAACTGTGTGGTGCGTGGAATAATGCGGCGTGATCCGTAAGTGTCGAAAGCGAACGTCGAGTATCTGCCGGCGCTGACTCCATTAATTCCGACAATGCGAAAGATGTTGCCGTTGTCGCCCAGCATCACGTCAGCGTCTCGCGCGTGGCCGTTGATTGTGAGATCTCCGGAATCATTCCGTGCCACATGGTTCCCGCTACCGCCAAACATCAGGTCACCGCCGTCGGGGCGATTCGTTACATCGTTTGGGGCAAACAGACTGGAGCTTCCGCCAATCAGGTCATCCTGGCCAAGGTTGCCGAGGATTGTGTCGTTTCCTCCTCCACCTTCAATGTAGTCGTCGCCATCTGTTTCGGCCCCGTCGACATCGTCCGCCGAGACATGTGTCGTGCGGACATCTCTCTGCCGCTGACCCGCTGAATTCAACAGATTGCCGTCACCCTGGATGGCATCGGAACCCAATTGGCCAAACACGATGTCATTCCCTGATCCGCCAGCAATATCGTCATTGCCATAGAATCCAGCGGCGGTGGTCGTGCTGTGATCCAGCAGCACAATGGTACGAACAGGCTGACCACCGGGGTCCTGCTGCCAGGTCGCTGTCACGCTTCCGCTGCCGTTGGCGGAAACGAGTTCTGTGCCAGTCAGTGTTCTCCAACGCACGTCTGTATTGCGGGACTCACGGAGGATTGTGGCGTTATCCCCCGCAATAGCGTCGCTCCCCGGTCCGCCGTCAATCCAGTCTGCCACATCTTTTCCGCCCGCCACATTGTGACCGCCGATCAGATCATCGTTTCCATTTTCTCCCAGCAGGCGATCGAATTCCTGACCACCAATCAGGATGTCGTCACCGGTACCGCCATAGATCAGGTCGGAACCACCGCCGGAGTTAGTCGAGATGGAATTGAAGCTGAAATTACTCGGGCTGCCGGCGCGCGGTAACTGCTGCAGACTGACGTTACCGGAAAGGCGTCCATAGTCTCCAAAAACAAGATCGTTCCCCGTGTTTCCGTTGATCGTGTCACCACCAGAACCGCCGGCCACAAAGTCATTGCCACCTCCGGAATTAATGATATCCGCCGCGCCGGAAAGTGGGTTCACGCAAAGTGCCAGAACGCTTGTCGGGATGGAGCCATCCGTCTGATCTTCGGGCAAGGTGGAAATTCGATACCGACTTGTCGAATCAAGACTGCTGTCCCACGCGGGCGTGACCGTGAGCGTTGTTGCCGTATTCCCCGTGATCAGACGTGGCCGTTGCCCCAGCCCTTTGCCGTCGGTGATCGTGACATACAGGCCTTTCAGCCCTGTATCGTCTAAGTCCGGCACAGGGAAATTAGCGCCGCTGTTGTTGAGCTGGCTGTTGTTGGTAAACGGTCCTGTTGCCAGGGCAACGATAGCAGGCGGCGCTGTTCCCAGACGTGTGACGATGGCACCGGTTTCGTTTTTGTAATCGACACGCCCTTCATCTCCGAAGATGATATCGTTTCCATTTCCTGAGTTGATCTGATCAGCACCGGCACCCCCAAAGATCACAATCTCACGACTTGATCTGGTCGCATCCACCCAGTCGTCACCGCCTGCGGTATTGACCGCAAAGTTTCCGTCCGCTTCATTGGTAATGGTGTACCTGCTGCTTGTGTCAGGCTGTACTTCCCAATCTGTATTCAGAAAAACGGTCTGGGACGTATTCGACAGAATACGACGCTTTTGGCCCTTGCCACTCCCAGCCGTAATCTCCAGCATTTGCCCCGCCAAACCATTGATACCCGCCCCGAAACGAGCCCCCGTATCGGTGAGTGCCGCAAAACGACTGGATGTGGCTCTGGCAGCGGACGAAACAGGGCGAGCCGCCGTCACTGAAACAGTTGCGGCAAGATTAATAGACACTCGGTCTCCGACTCTGACCAAAGGACGATTCGTGTCCGCCCGATCATCGCCGCTGTTGAGAAATGTCCGTGTCGCATATCCATCGCTGCGTGTGGGAGCCCCCACTACGGTGACTTCGTTGAAGCCGCCGCCTAAATCCACCTGAAGAACTTCCAGGTTCCCGTACATGACCCCGCCAGGCACAAGCTTCTGGCCACCGATGGAAATGTCCGGGCCCATCTGGAAACCCGAGATTCGATTGTTGGTGATCGTGCCGCTGCTGTCTGCCAGGCTGTCCACATCGCTGGCAAACAGACGGTCCACCTGTGTTGACTCATTGACAAAAAAGTTAAGACTCTGTTGTGTAATTGCGTAAGTCTTAATTTGGCTTTGTTGTTCACCGGCCTTGAAGTCAAATGGCGCATTGAGCGTCAGGACCGTCGTGCCATTTAAGGAAGAGGCAAAGCTTCGGATTTCCCGGAACTGCCCGATCACAGAAGACCGGGCCGGCCCGGTGTCTACGGTCGAAGTAATTTCCAGTGTTCTGCCAACCAGCGATGTCAGTAAGGGGCCACCCAGATAGGTTTGCAGATCGGCTGTCTGCACCGTGATTGACGGACCGACTACGGAAACGACATCCCCGGTTTTCGAGCGGATATTCGTTTCTCCGCCCAGCATGACCGGTGCGGAAATCCCCTCAAGTGAACCGAGACCGCCACCTCCTTCGATATTCAGTGGTCCCTGAATCCCGCTGAGGGTATGCGGTCGCGGGGCAAAAACTCGCGTGTCTCCGCCATCCACAAAATTGTCATCGAGAGCACTGACGAAGACTCGCACCGGTGTGTCCCAGTTCTGGTCGTTGAAGACGATGGTCAGGGAACCATCCGAGTTCGGTGATATTCCGGAACTGGATAATCCCAGCTGTACGGCATCATGTCGAATGCCGCCGGTGCGTGTGGTCTTTGTGATCTGGGGGGTCACTCGAACGGAAACGGTTTTCCCAGCTTCGGGTGATCGCGTCAGAACCACAAAGTAGTCGTCCGTCTGCTGATAAATTCCACTGCTTCCCTCGGCGACATAGGTTGAACCATTCGTCTCACGAATCAGCACTTCCGGAGCATCATCGTCGTAAACCTGAACCAGGACCTGAGCCGTTCCGGAGTTATTGACCGATGCGGTTGATATGTCGGAAACCACAGCCGCACCGGGATCGGTCAGCAGGGCATACTTGAAGCTGCTGGAGGTCGCTTCCGTAATAACAAACGTTCCGTTGTAATTGCCGAGTCCACCTGAAGTAATCCCATTGATGGTTACGGTCTGATTGACCCTGAACGTGTTGGCGGCACGAATCGTCGCCTGCCCTGCGGACCAGGATGCACTGCTGATCGATGCTCCGATATACCCCATGTCGTCACGCGTGTAGGTGACACGAATTGTTCCGAAGACCGGCGTGTTGCTGCCGTTGTTTTTGAAAATGACTTTATTGCCACTCAGTTCATATCCCAGGCCAGTCGAATTCGACAACGCAGTCGGGATGGACACTCCGTTCCGAGTCACCGTCACAGCGGCACCGCGCGGAGTTGCTGTCAGACCGACAACATATTGCGGCGAGTCTGAAGCGATGGTGAAGACATCACTGATGTTTTCGAGGGAGTCCGATTTTCCAGCAACCACCTCGAAGACGATCAGGCTGGTGTGCAATCCCTGTCGAATAAGATCGTTAATCGCGGAGACGCGGACTGTCTGAAACTGATTCCAGTTGCCCTGTGCTCCGCCGGTGAAGGTCAGGCGATTGCCAGCAATCGACGTCCCATTGAGATTCTGCAGCTTCAGAATCGTGGAATCGAACCGGAGTTGAACCTTCACAGGTGTCGAACCGGGATCCGTGGAAAGTCGGACGCGTACCACATCCTGCTCGCCGATCTGATTGCCGTCACCCGCTTCAATGATGGACGTGGCGTCACTCCGGTCAGCGACTGCGATCGCCGCGAAGCCTCCGGATTCATCAATAATCAGGCCCGGTTGATCGTTATCGGCGATCTCCACGCCAATTCCGGGAACGGCCATGCCCGAATACATGTCAATGCGATAGATGCTGTTGACGGTGGGGACCACAGACCAGACGCCATTCAGAGTCACGGTCGAACCGGTATTGGACAGAATCATTCGCTGTTGTCCGGCTCCCGGACCACCAACAATGCTTAGTATTCGTCCGCGCAGTCCTTCCCCGGCGACCGGGAATTGAGCGGCAGCATCGGTCAGTGTGAATTGCGGATTATTGACGGCGGCCGGTAGTCCGACGAACGCATCATCCATCCGAATGAGGTAACCGCTCTGAAACGTGGGTGCATCATCGGAGTTCCACGCTCGGTCCACCTGAACCACCGAGCCCCTGACGGACGTTACAAAACGCGACTGTCCCGCCCCTGGCCCACTCGTGACTTCAATCAGTCGTCCGACCAGTCTCGCCGTGAAATTCGCGTTCGCGGTCACGACCATGGTGGCGCCCTCCGATCCATCGACATTGATCTGAATCACGGAGTTCGAGCCCAATGCTCGACTGACAGTGACCTCATAATCAACGCCCTGATCACTGTTCAGAATCAGCAATTGAGTCGTGGAAACGACCGTAATATCAGAAGGTGATCCTGAATCCTGAGGGTTGGAAGAGACAAACGCCGTTGTCGCCGGCATCTTGAGCAGAACGGATCCGTCTGCGGCGCGTGCGTCGACGCTGACTCCGCTGACGTCAGCCGCCTGAATGGCTGCCGCGAAGCTTGCGGCTAACTGAGATGCTGTCCTCACTCCGCTGGTCGGCACGGTGAAGGTAACGACTCTGCTGCCAAAGGCCGCCGTAAACATATCTCCTGCGTCAATACCTCCCGAAAAGGAAATCTTCCGCTCCACGACTCGCGTGGCGGTCAGGGTCTTAAGCACGCTTCCGGAAGGGGCCTGGGCTTTGGCGTTGTTAATCGCGGTTCTCAGGCTGTCCAACGCTCCACTGACAGTTGTTGATCCTGTTGAAGAGATCAGCGTTCCATGATCCACGGTGACCGAGAAAACGTCAGTCGCTTTCACAGCTGTTCCCGAAATTTGAAGGACGGCTTCCTCCGCTGCTTTGACGGCAGCGACTGCGCCTCGGTTGAGGCGACCGCTGATAGATGCGACATCGGCCTGCACGATGTGGTTAATCACCCCTTGTCGCAGTCCCTCATAGGCCGCGTCATTAAACGTGAAGGACTGTGTGTCTCCGAGTTCCGGGCGAGTCAGAATTCCTGCGGAATCGGTGTAGACCTGATTGTTGGCGACGACGAACACGGTCTGGGGAATAAACCAGTTGGCCGCCGTGAACCGCAGAGTGACTGAGGTCCCATTTTCTGAATTCACGGCACCTTGAGCCGTGCTTGAGACCGCAAAAGCCCGCTGTTTTCGTTCCCGCTCATCTGGCGTAGGGATGGGAGCAAGGGCTTTGACAAAAATGGCTACGGATGGTTCTCGTGTGAGGAAGACCTGATAAGAATCGCCGACAGTATCGCCTTCGGTAATTCGCGTGGTACCACCGGTTTGTACGAAGACTAACCCTGGTTCGTCATTGTCCGCCACGTGCGCGGAGATGCCTGCCGCTTTGGTCCCCTGGAATCGCGAATCGGTGCTTTCCACGCCATTCGTAATAATGCCGTTATGACCGCGAAGGTCGTTACTCACAACGGGTGGCATCTCTCCGGACAAATTGACGGTGTCATTTCCCAGTCCCCCGAGAATTTCTGTGCTCACCTTTTCGCTGGTGCTTTCCACATAGACCCGGTCATCACCTTCAGCGCAGTCGACTCGCAGAGATTCGATGTTGACGTACCGAACATTCAGTCCTCCGCCGTAGACGCCGTCCCTGGTAACCACAAAATCGTCGCCAAATTCAGTGCCGATCACCTTCACCGTATCAAAGCCATCTCCACCATTGACATCC
>QWOO01000165.1 GCA_003669615.1 Planctomycetota bacterium | reverse complement strand
GGTGACTGCGGACGATGTTGAGTTGGCGGAAGAGCTCTTTCGAAACGCGGATGTCGTGCTCCTTCAGTTTGAAATCCCATTGCCCGCGATTCTGAAAGCCATTGAACTCGCACGTCGTCACAAAGTCTTCATCATTCTGGATCCAGCTCCGGTACTGAAGCATCTGCCGGATGACGTGTTTCACGTGGATGTGCTGTGCCCCAACGAAACTGAAGCGGAGGCGATCACAGGCCTTTCTGTTCGCAACAAAGTCGAAGCGTTGTCGGCGGCTCAGAGGATTCGTGACCTCGGCGTCCCGTGGACAATCATCACAATGGGTTCATCAGGAGCCGTCAGTCTGGACGGTCTCGGTTGCGAACAGCTGGAATCGTTTCCCGTTGCCGCGGTCGACAGCACAGGAGCTGGCGACACGTTTGCTGCGGGACTGGCCATCGCAGTTGCCTCAGGTTTGAAGTCCACGGAGGCCGTTCGATTTGCGAGCGCCGCGGCCGCGATTTCCACCGTTGGCCGCGGAGCTCAGTCGGCGATGCCAACACGGAACGCTGTTGAGAGTCTGCTTAGCCAGAGCGAACGAATCACGCGCGACAACGTTTCGCAGTGACGCACACAGCACCATCAGAAACCTGCATTAACACGCAGTCAGATTCATTCTGCCAGCAATTGTTCCAGCACAGACTTATTGGCTGCCGGGAAATCCAGCGTCGCCAGTTCTTCGAATGTGACCCAGCGAAATGGGGTGAGCGGTGTGGCCTGATCGGGGAGACCAGGACTTAAGCTACACTTCCAGAAATGCAGTTCCACATCACCATGCGGATAGCTGTGTTCAACAGTTGCGAGGTGTTCGCGCGGGACAATCAGCAAGCCCGTTTCTTCGCGACATTCACGGACGGCACACGACCGCGGCGTCTCATCGGCCTCGCATTTTCCGCCAGGAAACTCCGCCAGCCCTGGCAGTGGCACATGAGCCGCTCGACGCCCGACGAGGATACGCCCAGCTGACTCAACAACTGCAATTCCGATACGAACAGGGGTAGTCATAGGATTGTCGCAGGGCTCATCACCGCCCAGTAATCAGGTTCGTTAGTGAAGCTGCCTGCCACAACCACAGAAGCCCGACCTCTTACGAAAGTCGGGCTTCGCAGATGTTCCACGTGTTCGCAGGAGCGTTTCCCGCGAGCAGCACAGCTCTGAAGCATCAGCCTGCAGAGGCCGCGTTCTTCAGGAAATCGGCGGGAGGAGCTCCCATGATATTGAATCCGCAGTCGACATGCACAACTTCGCCCGTCATGCCGCTGGACAGCTTGCTGAGCATGACCATGCCCATGCTGCCAACTTCTTCTACATCCAGATTACGACGCAGCGGAGCAATGGCCGCGTTTACGATCTGCATCTTGTCGAAGTCGCCCACGCCGCTGGAGCTGACCGTGCGAAGTGGGCCGGCACTAATGGCATTCACGCGAGTTCCGAATGGACCAAGTTCGCTGGCCAGATAACGGACACCGCACTCCAGAGCTGCCTTGCAAAGCCCCATCAGATTGTAGCCCGGTACGACTTCTTCACCGCCGTAGTAGGACAGTGTCAGAATGCTGGAATCACTGCTGAGTGCATCCTGCTTTTTGGCCGCACCCGCAACCGCCAGCAGGCTGTATGCGCTGATTTCCATCGCCGTCTTGAATCCATTGCGACTGCAGGCCCATGTGGGGCCAGTCAGATCGGCCGGTGGAGCGAAAGCGATGCTGTGCAGAATGAAGTCGATCTTTCCAAAGGTCTCAACAGCCTTCGTGATTACGGCATCAATGTGCTCATCGTTACAAACATCCATCGGCAGCAGAAACTTTGCCCCAATCGGCTCGACAAGTTTCGCAACCTTGTTGTGGTTCTTCGGACGATCACCCGTATCAGGCAAATGGGTAAAACCAATCTCCGCACCTTCACGATGCAGATAGTCCGTAATAGCCCATGCAATGGAACGCTCATTCGCGATCCCCAGCACAATTCCCTTCTTGCCCGTGAATAAACCCATCGTACCCAGCCTTCTTGAAACAAACTTTTTCGTCAAATTTCGATCCCGCGCAAAACGCATGCTGGCGCGGGAACTCTCGCGGATCCATGATACGGCGAGTCTGCACAAAATCTCACACCCACTTTGCCCTGGCACCGTTCTGATCGACGATCGTGTCCTCAGCCATTCGGATGGCGACTCTGCGCAGAGCGGATGATAGGGGCTGACTTTGCTGTGGAAAAGCGAGTACCAATCCAGGGACGGTCAAATTCACCAACGCTCTGTGAAAGTATGCCTGCCAACCATGGCTTTGCGGGGTAACCGGAGGCAACGTTGAACCGAATTTAAAGGGAAAACGTCCTCACGCTTGACCCCACGCCTCAGGGCTCGTAAATCAGAGAGTGCCGTTGTCACTTGCCCGTCCGCCTGACAGCCTTTGTTGAGATCAATCCTCGGAGTCGATCGATGTCTTCATTACGAACGTCCGCTTTCGTGTTCTTCTCCCTGATCGGCACGCTTCTGAACAGTGAAGTTACGTCCGCTCAGCAAAAGACTGCACCACCGGCCGAAAAGCAAAAAGCTCCGGCGGACAAAAGCAAAGGGATTGAGCAAGTCCTGCAGCTCAGTGGCTGGCCAATTCACATGACGTATTTTGAATCCCCGGCCGGCAAAGAGTCGCCGGTTGTGATTCTGCTGACCAGCACGGAAGGTGCTGACAAGAAGGATGCCCGTAACCGCCAAATCTGGCAGCCAACAGCTTTGATTCTTCAGAAAAGTGGCTTTGCTGTGGTGACCGTGGACTTACGAAAACACGGCGACAGCGTTCTGCCTGCGGGCGAAGGCAAAGAGTCGTCTACAAAGATGGGTGCGGACGATTACACAATGATGGCGGCCGGAGATCTGGAAGCTGTCAAAGCCTTCCTGATGGAAGAACACACCGCGGAACGACTGAACATCGCCAAACTCGGCATCGTCTCTATGGGCTCAAGTGCCATGGTGGCTGCGGCCTTTGCTGTCGCCGACTGGGACAAGAAACCATATCCCGACGGACCAACACCGGCAACCAGCACGCCGCGCGGACAGGATGTTAAAGCGCTGATCGCGTACAGCCCCAACACGAGCGTCAAGGGAATCAACTCAACCAGCATTCTGAAGGCCATTAAGCCGCTTCTGATCGCCGTGCACGTCATTGCTTCGAAAGACAATAAGACCGACGCCAAGAACGCAGAGAAGTACTTTAAAGCCGTAGACCTGAAGGACGAAACCTACAAAGAATTCCGGAAGTTCACGCCAGTGCCGGGGGAGATTCGCTCGGAACGTTTTCTTGAAGGCAAGTTCGCCGAAGCCACCAACAAGGATATTGCCGATTTCCTCACGAAAAACCTGAAGGACATGCAAATTCCCTGGATATCCCGCAAAGACCGACGGCTCGACTGAGCGATTCGCAACACCGCAGGTTGTCTCTGGAACGCGCCTTATCTTCAAGGGCACTCGCGAAATCAATGGCTTAGTGGCCCAGTGGAATTTTGTAAAACGCAGATTCACTGCGGATGGGGCGATTGCTGAACCGCAAGGCGGCAGGTGAATTGCAGACAGCCGCAGGTGAAATTTGTAATCAGTTACTCCTCGATGAATTCGTCATCAAGGGAATCGTCATCACCGGACTCTGCGTCTTCCGGTGCCGTTGTGCCCTGCAAAAGCGGCTCGTCACCGCCAGCCGCCAAATGCTCTTCAGAGGATTCTGAATGGTCTGAAAACGCTCCGGGCTTGGTCAGGACCCAGATCATCATCGAAGACAATTCCCAGCAGTCATGAACATTCCACAGAGCAACTTCGGGAGTTTCAAAGTGCTCCGGAGTACGCAGAATGAGCACAGCGTCTTTTGTAGAGATTGTGTCGCGAGCCAATCGCCTTAGGCTGGCGCCCAATGGCTTACCCGGTTCAATTTCGTCAGCTTTCCGGTACGGAGGATCGAAGAAGATCAGTGAGTACGGAAGGCAGTCGTCTCCGCCGTTAGGTCGAAATGACGTGCGTCTCACATCTGTCTTCCAGCAAATCGTGCGAGCCTCAGGAGCAATGGCTCGGACGTTGGAAACCAGCAGTTCGTGAACCTCCTGCCCTGACTCATAGAAGACGCAGGACTTGGCCCCACGGCTAAGCGATTCAATCCCCATCGTACCAACACCAGCGAAGACATCTGCCACCTTTGCACCCGGCAGCAGATGATTCAGACGATCGAAAACGATTTGGCGAACCCGGTCGGTGTAGGGCCGAGTAGAATCGTCAGATGGTGTTTTCAGGATTCGACGGCGATATTGACCGGAGATAACTCGCAAAGACATAAACGAACCTGTCAGACATTCTGAGATTTAGCGGAGATCGGGATCTGGGGCATTTCATAAGTACTGAACGAATCCTATCCAGAACTGAACGCAAAACCTTTTACGGCAGCAACCAGCCTCGAGAATTCCGTGAGGTCGGGCAAAATAGCCGAAATCCTCGCAAAACTCAGGGAAATCAGCATTTTACCAACGGCAGACGATTGACACCTCTGGTGATCAGAACTCTACTTCCTGCAAAAATACGAGGGTTTTTAATGTCTCCGACGACATCCCTCTCGATAACCGGTTTGTTTCTGTACTGATTTTGAATTTGAAGGAGAAGATTTCCAATGGCTAAAAAGTCTGATAAGCCTCTGTCGAAGACCGACATTCTGAACGCCCTGGCAGAAGCAACTGGACAGAGCCGGAAGGAAGTAGGAGCCGTTCTGGAAGCACTTGAAGGCCTGATCGCGTCGAACATCTCCAAGGGACCAGGCGTTTTCAACCTGCCGGGTCTGTTAAAGATCTATGTTCACACTCGCCCAGCGACAAAAGAGCGAGACGGCCGTAACCCAGCGACTGGCGACATGATCAAGATTGCCGCCAAGCCAGCCAAGAAGGTTGTGAAAGTTCGCGCCCTGAAGAAGCTGAAAGAGCTGATCTAAGCGGCAGTCTTTCTCCCCTGGAAAATCGGCCGTCGGTAGTATTTCAGGAAATTCAGCTCTGCCGCCTTCAAACTCCTCGTCGGACGCCATTAGCCAGAAGACGAAGATCATGGCTGATAACTGAGTTTCCCGTTCCGGAGCAAAGCTGGAGACATTTACTGACCTCACGGCGAATTTACCAAAACCGGCTTTGATGAACACAGAGGTGCCTCTTCTTCGAAAAAGGGGCACCTTTTCTTTTTTAACGGCCGGCAGCAGCCAGTTACGGCAAGAATTGCCAGTTAAAATATTGACGACTCGTTAGAACTGGCGTAACATACGGCAACACAAGATGTTGTGTATCAAATGATGAACTGGTACTGAGGATCAAGTGGCCGGGAGCATTTAAACTGGTGTCGGGAGGATTGCTATGCTGGTGTTGTCAAGGAAGAAAAACGAAAGCATCATCATCAACGACAATGTTGTAGTGACCGTGATTGACGTTCGGGGCGATAAGGTCAGAATTGGTATTGAAGCCCCCCGGGACGTCTCCGTGCACCGTCAGGAAGTTCTCGAAGCGATTGTGAATGAAAAGTTGAAGTTCAATTCTGATCGATCCGAAGAATCCTCAGACACAGTTGCTCACTGATTTGCTTTGAGGCTTGGCGTATCATATGCTTCGCCCCGCTGGCCTGCAGCTTAAGACTCAAGGCCCCATCGTCTAGTTAGGTCTAGGACATCGGATTTTCATTCCGGTAACAGGGGTTCAAATCCCCTTGGGGTCATCAACCTCGAATCTCACGATTCGAGGTTTTTTTATGCGCCGCGGTCGCGAGATTCGCGGAATGTCGCATAATCTCTGCCGACGTTGGCTTGCCTGGGCCGTAATCAGCGGAATACATTGATCTGCACCTGCTGCTCGAGCGTATCTCAGAACGTGATTCGCGTTGTGTTGCCCGTTCGTTCCTCGCGTAACTGGTTGGCGGAGTGTTCGTTTGGTTTCTCAGTCACTTTCGAACCAATATCTCTCTGATCCCGACGTCCAACTGATGCTGAAGGTGACTGCAGGCGACAACTCGGCCTTTGAACAACTGGTTGTTCGCTATCAGGACCGACTGGTGGGCTTCTTCTATCACATTGTGCATGACCGAACGGCCGCAGAAGATCTCGCGCAAGAAGCATTTCTCCGAGTCTTTCGCTCGAAAGAACGGTACGAACCCACAGCCCGCTTCTCGACCTGGCTGTTTAGAATCGCTCATAATCTCGCCAGCAACCAAAAACGGGGAGCCGCCAGACGCCGTGAGATTCAGCTGGCCTCGGGTTCCGGAGCTCACGATTTTCGACCAGAAGAGCAAAATCTGGCAGAAAAATCGGCCCTTATGCCCACGAGACAGCTTGATTCCGTAGAACTGCGAGCCGTGGTTCGAAATGCCATTGAGGAGCTCAGCGAACGACAGCGAACGGCCGTCGTGCTTCATAAATTTGAAGAAATGAGCTACGAAGAAATCGGAGATATCATGGGACTTGGTCCCGTGGCGGTAAAGTCTCTGATCTCGCGGGCTCGCGGAAAATTGAAGGAAGCACTTGAGAAGTTTATCTGAAGCAGAGTTCCAGCTGGTCATTGGCAGCGTTTCGGCCTGAAGAATATGTCCCCTCCAAATGACAACCAAACGATCGACGTGCCCGAGGATCCTGATGATCTTCAGCTCACGGAAATCGTCGCTTACCTTGATGGCGAGCTGGACGAAAGTGAATGCCTGCGACTGGAAAAAATGTTAGCCAGCAGTCCCCCTCTCCGAGGCTACGCTGAACGCCTCGACCGAACATGGCAGCTTCTGGATTCGCTCGGGCAGGCCGATGTCAGTGATGAATTCACTCACAAAACACTGGCCTCGTTAACCACAATCTCCAGTCACGATGATCATCCTGCTGACAAAAATGCGGGCAGGCGTCTGCAATGGATCACTCGTCTTCCGGTTGCGAAAACGATCGTCTGGACATTGGCCGGCTTCGCAGGATCCGCCGCCGGACTGCAGCTCGCTCAGAAAAACCAAAATCAGCAGGCCAATACCGAAGACGTTCAACTGCTTCAACAACTGGATTTGCTGGAAAACTATCCGAAGATCTATCCGGTTCCCAATGTGGAATTCCTGCGGAGCATATCAGAGTTGAAAGACAGGCCCGCGTCTGACGACAACTCCGCATCCGGAGTCAGCGCACCATGATTCTTTCGAATCGCATTCCCGCACTGACCATTCCCGTGACCGGACTAATTCTCGGCAGCATCCTCGCGATGCAGGTCTGCGGACGAAGTACTCCTGAACAGATTTACCTTAAGAATCAGCAAAGCAAATTTCTGAACCTGCCGAGCGAACAACAGAACACAATTCGCAAAAGCTATGCACTGTTTAACTCTCAGTCCGAGACACGCCGCAGCGAGATTGCGGAGATCTTTCAGCAGACTCAGTCGAACCCAAAACTTGCCGGCACTTTGGAACAGTTTGCGGAATGGTGGCCCGAGTTGTCACAGTCGGACTGGGATTCCTTCCGGAACCTGAGCACAGAAGAACGGCTGCAGTTCGTGAGTGCTCGCTGGACGGAAAATCCTGCAGGCAATAACGAAATAACGATTGAGTTTCCGGGACCGCCCTCGGTACGTCTGCCAACGCTGCATCTTTCGTTTGAAGAATTCTGGACGATCATTTCGACCGCCGTGCCTGCACCTAAAAGAGAGGCATCGCTGAATGCAACGCTGGAGCAACTTTCCTCCAACAAGCATCGTGCGTTATGCCTGACACTTAACCTGTTTGAAAGCTTTCAGAACCAGACAGATCCGCGAGACGGCGACGATCGCGGTAAACAGTTCACAAAGATTCTGCTCAGTACGGTACGGGACAAAGAATGGGCCTCACGATTCAGCACGATGTCTGAGGATGTTGAGCGACGGCCGTCCGCGCGACCATGGGCAGGGGCCTGGCTGTACATGACAATCTTCTCGGTGCTTGACAAAGCAACCCTCGCACTTGGCGAAGACCTGCGGAAACAATTTTCGGTTACCTCCGAGCAGATGATTGAAGCGTTTGCATCCCTTCAGGACAAATCGGACTCCGACAAATCATTGCAGCGGTCGCTAATGACGATGTCACCTGACGAAGCGAGAAAACGTCTGGAGCTGTTGGCTCAGACGCAACACGCGCGGACACCCGAAGAGGTCTTGTTGACCCAATACAATGAGTTCCTGCAAAAACGTCAGACTTATATGCGTCGCCCATTTGGCATGGGCGGTCCGGGCGCAGGTACCCCGGGTGACGGAAACAGACCGCCACGTCCGCCCGGCCGCAGAACTCCCTGAAACGATAGCCGGAAAACAAACGCAGGAGCTGAACGAAACTTCCGCCCGGCAGCAATTTCCCAAACACCACCGCGGCTGATCCGAACCGATTTTTTATTTGAGCCCATTCCGTACAGAATTGAAGCCCATGAAACCCGCGACGCACGACCTGGAAGTGCTAAAAAGTCAGTTCAGCGTCCTTGCTGTCATCGACATACAGGAACGTCTTCTGCCGTCAATCAGCGAACGAGATCGAGTACTGCGCAATACGCGGTTCCTTCTGGATTCCGCGCAGATTCTGGGGGTGCGAACCGTTTTCACAGAGCAATACCCCAAAGGACTTGGCCCAACGGTGAGTGAGCTGACCAGCAGTTCATCGTCGGCACCAGTGCTGGAGAAACTCGCCTTCAGCGCGGCGGAAGTCTTGCAGACGGCCGGCTTTCCGAATCACTCCGGCTCAGAGAACTCCAGCCAGATCGTGCTGGCCGGAATTGAAACTCACATTTGCGTCCAACAAACCGCATTACAACTGATGGCTGCGGGGCATTCAGTCTTTATCGCCGTTGATGCCGTGAGCAGTCGGAATCTATTTGATCATCACATAGCAATTGAAAGAATGCGACACGCAGGAGCGGTGATCACAACATCCGAAGCGATTGCTTTTGAATGGTGTGAGCGAGCTGGTTCGGACCAGTTCAAGGCCCTCAGTCGGCTCGTAAAAGAACGCGATCTGTTGCCTGCAGTTGCCTGAAAGAACAGAAGCCCTGCTGCCCGGCCGCCAGACTCTTTCTGCTGATGCGCACATTGTCTGATCCAGCGAAACCACAACAGCAATAAAGCCCGGCATTGATGAATGCCGGGCTTTGAGTTGCTCGTGATCCGAAATTTATTTGCTCTGATGCAACCTAGGCTTTCTGACTTGCCAGCTGCAGCATGAAGTCCTGAAGCCGAGCTGCCATTTCGTTTCCGTTAGGAGCCAGGCCTGCCATGATCATGGCATTCGCGTGCAGCTGAAGACCGCATTCCTGAATGAACCGATTATTATCTGGATTCGAGGCCAGTTCTGCCATCCGACGTACCAGTGAGGCATTCGGATTGATCTCGAGAATCATCTTCTGCATTTCGAAATCGGGCGTGTTCATTCGCAGAACTCGCTGCAATGTTGTGCTCATTGAACCTTGAGCATTGACGAGGCAGCACGCACTTTCCGTGAGTCGTTCTGAGCGACGAACTTCCTGAACCTGATCACCAAGTGCCTCCGTCAGCAGACCTAAAACCTTATCAAAGTTTTCAGGAACATTCTCAGCTTCTTTGTCCTGCTCTGACTTCTCTTCGCCGGACTCCGTTGTCGTAGTGGCCTTCGGCGGAAGCTTCAAATCCGCTGAATCCACAGACACGATATCTTTCTTATCGAACTCACGCAGATGAGACAGGATGAACTCATCCGCAGGGTCCGTCAGAATCAACACTTCCAGATTACGTGAGCGGAAGACTTCCAGATTTGGATCGCGCATCACCGCATCCGCATCAGTTCCGCAGGCAAAGTAGATCTGCTCCTGACCTTCCTGAATTCGGCTGCAATAATCTTCCAGAGACACCATTTCGCTGGTCATCAGCGAATGCGTCGAACCGAACCGCAACAGCTTGGCCAGCCGATCACGATTTTCGAAATCGGACGTCACACCTTCCCGCAGGATCACACCAAATTCACGATAGAATCGGATGTAGTCATCCTGGCTGTCGGATGAAATCGAGTCCAGATGATCGAGCACTTTCTTCGTGATCACCTTCTGCATTTTACGGAAGACCGTATTGTCCTGCAGGGCTTCTCGCGAAACATTCAGCGGCAGGTCTGCGGAATCAACGATGCCACGCAGAAAGCGCAGATAGTCAGGCAGCAGGTTGCGATTGTCGTTCTGAACCAGGATGCGTTTCGCACACAGATGCAGGCCGTGATCGGTTCGACCAAACCCCATTTTTTCCAGGTTGGCATCCGGGCAGTACAGAATACTGTAGAACTGAAACGGTGAATCGGCAGACAGATGCAAATGCCACAGTGGCTTCTGACCTGGATAGTGTGTCAGGTATTCAAAGAAGTTGTTGTACTGATCTTCGGTCAGCGTATTCCTGGGCTCAACCCAAATCGGCGGCTGATCGTTCACATGCTCTGATTCCAGATAAATCGCATGCGGTACGAATGTGGAATACTTCCTCAGAATGAACTTCAGTCGAACCAGCTCGGTGAATTCATCCAGACCATCCTTCAGGTGCAGACGAATGCTGGTACCTCGTTCAACACCGTCGGTCACTTCGCCGATTGTGTAGTTACCATCGCCGGTAGACTCCCATCGCCACCCGGTATCTTCGGTGTAGCTGCGTGTCACAACTTCGACGTTATCAGCCAGCATGAAGGCCGAATAAAAGCCAACACCGAACTGACCGATCAGCGATAAATCCACTGATTTATCGCCAGCCTTCTGAGCCTTCTTGAGGAAGTCCAGTGAACCGCTCCGAGCGATCGTGCCCAGGTTGTTTACCAGCTCTTCGCGAGTCATCCCGACACCGTTGTCACGAATTGTCAGAATCCGCTTTTCCTTGTCCGGTTCAATCGTCACTCGCAGATCGTCCGCGGCCTGCTTCTGCCCGGACGTCAGGCTGACGTAACGAAATTTATCCAACGCATCTGAAGCGTTGGATACAAGCTCTCGAATCGTGATCTCGCGATTTTGGTAGAGCGAATGTGAGAGCAGCTGGAGAAGCTGACTAATCTCAGCCTGAAACGAATACTGCTGTTTTTCCGTCTGCGCTGTCATGGAACCCCCAAAGGAAATTGTCGGACCGAATGTCTTTCAACTTGACGGCCCACCACATGCAAATTGCATTCCCGCCGCAACGGCAGTCGCGATGCACTGGAGTTCGTGGCAGCCAACCGTGCCCAGAAGGCCTGAGAGTGGTCCACGGCAAGCCGCTAACCACCCATAAAGCTACTTTCCGGGCTGAAAACGGCCCACCGGCAGTGGCGGAAAATCGGCCTCCAGCAGGCGAGCCCCGATTAGTCCCGGTCAGACTGCCAGAAGCTGGGAGATTTGCTAATATCCGCCCGCTGACACGATTTTTGCCCCTGAAGATATCAGGGGAATTCCAGTTTGCTGCGCGGGATGTTTGTGCAGTCGCTGGAAATGAAGACACATCAGGCCGCTTTTCCACGTCAGGCCAAAACTCCTGACTCTGAGCGACCTGCACACTCAAATCCTTATTCGAACAACGGAAAAAAGGTGCCTCAATGGCCAACGATCCTTATGCAGTGTGCCCCTGCGGCAGCGGCAAAAAACTGAAATTCTGCTGCGGAGAAATTCTGCCCGACCTGCAGCGAGCGTTCCGAATTCGTGACAATCAGCCAGAAGCGGCCATCAAGATTTTCAGCGACCTGCTGAAAAAGCATCCTGACAAAGACATTCTGGTCCGCGAACTGACTTCTACGCTCTATGAAAATGGACAGATCGAAGACGCTCGAAAGGTTGCGATCGAGTTCCTGAAAAACCACCCTGATCACCCGGGAGTCCTGCTGTCGCTGTCGGAAATCTGCCTGAAGGAAGACGGCTTCGAACCGTCACGCCGAGTTCTCCATCGCACGTTTCAACTGTGCGCCAAAAACCACCCGCTGGGCATTGCTTACCTTGCATCAATGATCGCGGCTGACATGGCGAAAGCCGGTTGCCTGATGTCCGCTCGCGAACATCTTGCGCTGGCCGTGCGAATGTCGACGGGCGAGCGGCAGAAAAATCTGGTGCTGCAACTGGTCAGTTTTGAGTCCGAATCGTCTCTGCCGTTCATCTTCCGCAGTGCATACCAGTTGCTGCCAGTGGCATTCAGTGATGAAGCCGCTCAGCAGGATACAAGAGCACGCAAGCTGAGCGTTCTGGGATGCTGGGAACCCGCTTCCATTCTCTACAACCGCCTCGCCGATTCGTATCCGACTGAAGGGGCCGTGTGGTACAACATGGGCCTCTGTCAGGCATGGGATGGACGCATCGCGGAAGCCGCCGGATCCCTGCATCATGCCGCAACGCTGCTTCAGGATTTCGACCAGGCAATTGAAGCCGAAGCTTTGGCACAGCAGATTGACTCACAGCTTTCCGAAGAACGCTACAACACGTTCTCCGTGAACCTGAGCGTGAAGTCGATGTCTGAACTGCTGACTCGTCTTGAGCAGGACCCTGCAATCCAGCGCAATGATTCGCACGACCACCACGATTGCCATCATCCAAATGGCACGGGGCATACAGCAGAAATGGTGCTCCTGTCAGCAGCCATTTCCGCCGAGCAACTCACGGATCCATCGCTCGTGCCTGAATCAATCGCAGACCTTGACCTTTATGACATTGTCGATGCCGAACAGGCTGCAATGGCGGATCTGAAAGACCCGTTTATTGTGGTCACTTCAACAGACAGCCTGCTCGATCAGGCCATTGTAAAACTGCGAGCCGTTGCCGGCGATTTAATCCTGACCAACGCTGATCAGGAAAAACGCCAAGTGATCGAATTCGAACGACCTCAGGCTAGGCCGTTTGACCGTCGCTACTACTGCCCTCCCGGCGTGAATCAGAAGCAGTTCCGGCATCTTGTTCGTCAGCTGGAACCTGCAGCCGTCGAAACATGGCTGAACATGCCCCTCGCACCACTCGGCGGAAAGTCGGCTCAGGATTCATCGACCGATGAATCACTGAAGAAGAAGCTGGCTGCCAGCCTGCTGGTGATGCAGTCGGTGGCGTCGCGTTACGATCAGGCACCCGATCTGAATGCTTTGCGTCAACGCCTGAATCTGCCGACCCGTGCTGGCAGAGACATCCCTGCCAATGCTGCTGTCGCAGCCGTTCCGGCCTTGCAATACGAGCGACTGAATGTCGTCCGTCTGACGGACGCTCAGCTGCAGGAATTCACCAACCGCTGCTCTGTACTTGGTCTTCGAAATCAAGTTCGAGCGGGTTTGGATGAAATCATCGGTCGACCATCCGCACTTAAAGAGTTTGGCGCTCGCAGAGCGTTTCTGATGCGTGCTGCGATTGCTCGAGTTGAAGAACAGGCGGAGTTCGCTTTTGAATGTCTCGAAAATGCTCGCCAGGCCGTCGAACCAGGAACAGAAGCGTTTCGAGTGCATCTTGAGCTCGACATTCGAGAACTGTCGTACCGACTTGATGATCCAGCCGACGCTCAGCTGAAGCCACTGCTGCATAAGTTCCGTGACCGCTATCTGCATAAGATTCCGGAAATCGAAGGAGTGATTGTCGAGCAGCTGGAACATGCCAACTGCCCGGAACTCGCGGCCGAACTGGAAGGCGGCCTGGCAGCAATCGGATCTGGTCAGGGCGGTCTGTGGACTCCCGGCGCCGAAAGCAGCGGGGCTGGTGGCGGACAACTGTGGCTACCCGGACAGGAATAGTTTCAGCCGCAGTTCACCACTGCGTGAACTCGACTTTGTTCAGAACATAAACGAACAGGAAGCCCGATTCCCACAGGAATCGGGCTTCCTGTCTTTCACCATCGCTAAAATTCATTCGACGCAGCAATCTGACCGGCCTACGATCACTGATTATGTATCTGGATAATGCAGCAACAACTTTTCCCAAGCCGGACTGTGTCTGTGATGCGGTCGACCGATCGATGCGCTTCGGCGCTGCGGCGGCTGGACGCGGCAATCACCAGGGTACCTATGATGCAGATCGCATTGTCACAGAATGCCGAAGGTATCTCGCGAAGCTGCTGGGTGTCCCATCGCCTTCGCAGGTCGTCTTCACCCTGAATTGCACCGACAGCCTGAACACCGTGTTCCGCGGCTTCCTGAATCACGGCGATCGGGTTCTGGCATCCTGTCTCGATCACAACTCCGTTTTGCGGCCGCTGCAGGCGATGAAGGAGCAGCCCGGTATCATCGTGGACATGATCGATTTTGATCCAGTCAGCGGATTGATCGACATCGACATGTTCGCCCGCGAACTCCAGAAGCAGCCCGTTCGACTCGTGGTACTGACACATGCCTCCAATGTCACGGGACGCATCCAACCGGTCAGAGAACTTTCACTGCTGGCGCAGGCGGCTGGCGCTGCTGTGCTGCTGGACGCTGCCCAAACGGCCGGGCATATTGCAGTCCAGATGCACGACTGGCAGATCGATTTTTTGGCCGCAGCCGGTCACAAAGGACTGCTGGGTCCGCTGGGAACCGGCGTTCTCTGCATTCGCAAAGGCCTGGAAAATCAACTGCAGCCGTTGCGTTTTGGAGGAACCGGGACTGCCAGCGAATCACTCGAACAGCCCAATGAAATGCCCTATCGGTATGAAAGTGGCAATCTGAATCTGCCGGGAATTGCCGGCCTGCACGCTGCCACCGACTGGATTCTGAAACAGTCCCTGCCTGAACTTCACACGGCCGCTCACCAGCGCACTCAACGCCTGCTGCACGGACTTTCAGAAATCCCAAACATCCAGCTGCTGACTCCATTCACGGACGAAATCACTGGAATCGTAAGCTTCAACCTGGCGTTTCAGGACTGTCGAGAAGTCGCTCTGATTCTTGACCAGTCGTTTGATATCCAATGTCGCGCCGGCTTCCATTGCGCACCGTTGGCCCATCAGACACTGGGCACATTTGAACGAGGCGGGTCAGTTCGGCTGAGTCCCGGTGTTTTTACTTCCGATGAACACATCCAGCAGGCGATCGAGGCTGTGACTGCAATTGCTGAGCATTGCTGAACGTCGGCCGACAAGTTCGGGATCAGCGATGAACCGTGCCGATGCTGCCCCATCGCGGAAGTTTTGTGAACGCTTCTAACCAGTATGCGAGCTCACTGTTGCGAGAAACCTGACTGCATTCCGGTTTCCAGACTCGCGCGACCTTTTCAACAATCACGGTTGAGCATCTCGTTCCCACCCAAAAGAGTCATCAGCAAGAGCCCTGTATTCTGATCGCATCAGAGCGATCAATTGCGATTCCTCCGAGAGCCCTCGCCCTGCAAGATTGAGTGTTTCGCCGCGGTCTTCCTCCATATCGTAGATTTCAAAGTCCGTCAGCTGGGCCAGTTGAGCGTCCTTCAAACTGGCAGGAGTCATGTTTTCATATCGCGGAAACTTGCCCCCGTTCATTCTTGCCAGCAACTTCCAGCGGCCATGCCGCATGGCCACTCGCCCCTCGTTCACCGAATTGTAGTACACCCAAAGAAGTG
>QWOO01000029.1 GCA_003669615.1 Planctomycetota bacterium | reverse complement strand
TGACCGATAGTCAGAAGATGCTGGCGACGGGCCAGTACGAAGCCTGTCTGGCTGCAACATCCCGGGCCATGACAGAACGCAGTTATGGGGAAGAATGGCCCATCCTGAAGATTCAGTGCGAACTGGCTCTGGGTAAATATCCGGAGTCTCTGGAGACAATCGCCGCAGGGCTGGAGCGTTATTCCTGGAGCGTTCGACTGCGACAGCTGGAGTATGAATGTGCGTTGGCGAATGGGAAAAAAGAGCAGGCAGCCAATGCTCTTGTCGAAGTGGAAAAGTTGGTCGCGTCGGCTTCGTGGAGATACACGGATGCCGACGATCTGGCCTCGCTCGGTCAAATTGCCATCGCGTTAGGAGCGGACGCAAAGGCCGTTCAGGAAGGCTTCTTCGAACGGGCTCGCAAGAATTATCCTAATCGCCCGGATGGATTCCTCGCCGCCGGACGATTGGCGCTGGATAAAGGCGATCTGGCTTTTGCGGCGGAGTTGCTGACGCCTGCCGCAGCCGCATTCCCCGATAACCCGGATGTGCTGTTTCTGTTTTCTGAATCGATTCAGTCGGCCGACCGTGAGCAAGCCAGCCTGCTGCTTCAGAAAACAATGGAACTCAACCCACATCATGCGCCGGCTTTGCTCAGCATCACAGAGGAACAGATCGACGCAGAAGATTACAGCGGTGCCGAAACGACCCTTCAGAAAATTCTGTCCGTGAATCCACATCTCCCCGAAGCGCATGCTTTGCAGTCTGTCATTTTCCATGTGCGGAACGAGCCCGAAGCCGCAATCCGCAGCCGCGAGAACGCGTTGAAGTTTTCCACGATCAATCCAAAAGTGGATCACCTGATTGGCCGTAAGCTGTCCCAAAAATATCGCTTTGCTGAAGGCGCAGGGTTTCAGCGAAAGGCGCTGGAGGCGGATCCTGATTTCAATCCGGCGAAGGTCCAGTTGGCTCAGGATCTGTTGCGGCTTGGACAGGAGACAGAAGGCTGGGCCATGGCCGAGCAGGCTCATGAGAAAGATGGCTACGACACGACTCTGTTCAATCTGCTGCAGTTAAAGGACAGTCTGACTCAGTTTACGACCGTCTCCAGTGAGCATTTCCGGATCCGTATGGAGAAAAACGAGGCGGCCGTTTACGGTCGACGCGTCGCCGATTTGCTCGAACAGGCCTGGGCGGATTTAACTCCTCGATACGAGTTCACTCCGGAACTTCCTGTCGTTGTCGAGATCTATTCGCGAGCCGACGACTTTTCGGTCCGCACATTTGGGATGCCGGACGTCGTGGGATTTCTGGGAGTCTGCTTCGGAAAAGTGATCACAGCCAACAGTCCGGCCACGCGTCGCGATCATCCGACCAGTTGGGAATCCATTCTCTGGCACGAGTTCTGCCACGTAGTCACACTGCAGAAGACCGGCAACAAAATTCCGCGCTGGCTAAGCGAAGGGATTTCCGTCTTTGAAGAGCGCCGCACAGACCGTCGCTGGGGCCAGCATATGGACGCTGTGTTCCGCGATCGAATTCTCGCCGGAAACATCACTCCCATTGCTGAACTCAGCAGCGCATTCCTTCGCGCCAAAAACGGCGACGATATGAACTTCGCGTACTTTGAGTCGTCCATGGTGGTAGAACATGTGGTAAATCTGCATGGCATCGCCGCACTAAATGCCGTGCTCAACGATCTAAACGCCGGGGTACAGATTAACGATGCTCTGGATCGTCACGCGGGTGGCCTTGAGTCACTGGAACGATCATTCACCACGTATCTGACAGAGCGGGCCGGCGAGTATGCAAAGGGTGTCGATTTTTCGACCGAAGCTTTTGCTGAAGCACGCCCGTCGGATATCGATTCCGTTCGCCGATTCCTCGAACAGCATCCCGACAACTACTCGGCGATGCTGAGTGAAGCATCCTTGCTGATAAACAATTCACAGCTCGCCGAAGCGGAGGTCGCTTTGAAGAGGCTGATTGAAGCGGCTCCTGAAAATGACAGTATTGATGGTCCGCGTCCTATGCTTGCCGGTGTGTATCGCAGTAATGAGCATCCGAAACAGGAAGCGGCAATTCTCAACGAACATCTGCTGCGCACAGCGGACGACCTGGAAGCGGCCTTGCGGTTGCAGGAATTGTGCGAAACCGCAAACCAGCCGGAACGCGTGGTGGAACTGGGGCAGACGATTTTGGCTATTGACCCGTTTCTTGTCACCGCGATCCAGCGAACCCTGAAAGCCGCCGAATCACTGCAGCAAACCAAGGTTGCTGTCAATCAGCTCACCAGTCTGCTGCAGCTGCAGCCCGACGATGCCGCACGGCTGCATTTTCGCATTGCAAAGATGCTCCGTGAGACTGATCAAAATCAGTCTCAGCGACATGTCCTGCTGGCGCTGGAAAATGCGCCTCGTTTTCGCGAAGCCCATCAGCTGCTGCTGGAACTGAAAAGCCGCACCGGCCAGCAGAACGTCGAATGATCGCCAATTTGGGAAGTCGAGATCAGAGCTTATGACTGGCCTGAACCGGGCACCGCGTTGAACATTCTTCGCCGCATGAAAAGAGTCGCCCGCTTCCTTCCCGCTATTGAGCTTCTGCGAGGCCCATCCGACGCAACCAGCGATAGTGCGACGCCAGTCCCGAGCGGAAACTGCGATGCATATTGTACCGAACGCCGAACTCCTGGCAGGTCTGTTTCACCAGTGGACTGATCGCCCGATAGTGAATGTGGCAAATCTGCGGAAACAGATGATGCTCAATCTGGTAGTTCAGGCCACCCACAAACCATGACAGCAGCTTGTTGTCGGGAGCAAAATCGACGGTCGTTTCAATCTGGTGAACGGCGAATGAGGAGGCCATACGACCGGAGGCCGTCTCTGGCATCGGAAACGCGGCCTCTTCAACACAGTGTGCCATCTGAAATACGATACTCAGTGTCACGCCCTGGAAAAATGACACGCCCATATAGACGGCCAGGACTTCCCACCAGGAATGCAGCATCAGCGGTACAGCAACGCCCATGACCAAAAAGAACAGCTTGCCGACAACGAAAATCGCCAGTTCCTGACCACGAGGTCGGACTACCGAATGCACTCCGATACGGCCTCGCAGCAGGTCGCGGAAGTCGTCGTAGAACTGCCACTTGATGGCAATAAACCCGTACAAAAACCACAAATAGAAATGCTGCAGTCGATGAATGCCGATGTGTTTTTGATGTGGCGACAGACGGCCGAGAAGTCCCAGCTCAATGTCGTCATCATGCCCGGTGATGTTGGGATAGGTGTGGTGAATCACATTGTGCTTGCGAGCCCAGTAGTAGGAACTGCCGCCCAACATATCCAGCGAAATGGCGGCCAGCCGATTGACGATGGAGTGCTTTGAGTATCCTCGATGACTGCCGTCATGCTGAATACTGAAGCCAATGGCGGCCATGGCCAGCCCCAGCAAGGCGGATGCAGGCACGACAGTCCACCACGAGACCGGTCCGAACACGAGAAACGCGTAGGAGCCGAAGAACCAGCATAGGATAACGCAGGTCTTCACATACATCTGCCAACAGTCTCGAGGCGACTTTCCGGTCTGCTGAAAGTACTGATCGACTCGATTCTTGAGCGCAACGAAAAACTCGTCATGACGCTCAAATTTTGGGATGGCGGAAACTGTAGTTGTCGGACACGGTGATTCGGCGCCAGCTGTCTGCGCCTCGGAAGCCAAAAGCATACTCTGCCTGTAATTCGCTCGTAAAATCATCAAGTCTGGGAGAAGCCGAGAGGTTGCCCGGTGGATCCTTCACCGTGTTTCCGGCCTGTTTATCACACAACGAGGTGGCAATCTTCGAGTTTTGAACTGAAATCTTATCCCCGGAGGTCCACCAAAGCCAGCCGTATCGAAGCCGTAAGCCACTTGGGATTGTCCATCAGACAAGAACTTCGTCAACTATTCGTGCAGGCAGAACGCCCGTTAAGCGAAAATCGAGACCCTGAGCACGCACGGTCAGCCGTTCATGGGAAATCCCCATTTGATGCAGCAGTGTTGCATGAATGTCGCGGACGTGGACAGACCGATCGACCGGGCCAAATCCGAATTCGTCCGTTTCACCGAATGTGACACCCGGTTTAAAGCCCCCTCCGGCAAACCACATGGTAAATGCATCAATGTGATGATTGCGGCCCGTCGATTCGCGAACTTCGCCCATCGGAGTGCGTCCGAATTCTCCGCCCCAGATGACGATCGTGTCGTCCAGCAGACCTCGCTGCTCCAAATCACGCACCAATGCCATACAGGGCTGATCAATCTCCTTGCTGACCGAAGGCAGATGCTGTTCCAGGTTCTCCGTCGGCCCGCCATGATGATCCCAGTTGGTGTGATACAGCTGTACGAAACGCACACCTCTTTCCACCAGCCGACGAGCCAGCAGACAGTTTCTGGCAAAGCTTGATTCGCCAGGATCCTGAATCCCATACAGGCCGAGTGTTTCTTTGGTTTCGCTGGCCGTGTCCATCAGTTCCGGTGCACTCGTCTGCATCCGATAGGCCATTTCATAAGCATTGATGCGAGTCGCAATCTCTTCGTCGCCAGTGTTCTGAAGCCGAAGCGAATTGAGCCGACGAACAGAGTCAAAAACGGCAGCCTGCTGTTCCTCCGTGACAGCCGCGGGCGTCGTGAGGTTTAGAATCGGTTCGCCCTTATTTCGCAGCGGAACGCCCTGATAAGTGGTTGGCAGCATTCCGCTGCCCCACAAAACCGAACCGCCACGTGGGCCTCGAGGCCCGCTCTGCAGCACGACAAAACCAGGCAGGTCGGTGCATTCACTGCCAAGCCCATATGTCAGCCACGATCCAAGACTTGGGCGTCCGAACTGCCCGCTGCCGGTGTTCATGAACAGCTTGGCCGGCGCATGATTGAACAGATCGGTTTTACACGTCTTGATGAATGTCAGCTTGTCCACAATGCTGGCCGTGTGAGGCAGAACATCGCTGACCCAGGCCCCGCTATCGCCGTGCTGTCGAAACCTGCGGCGAGTCCCCAACAGATTAGTTCGATGACTGCTGCCCATGAACGCAAACCGCTTGCCTTCCAGATAGCTCTGAGGCATCGGCTCACCACTGAGCTTGTTGAGCATCGGCTTGTGATCAAACATATCCAACTGCGAGGGCCCGCCCGCCATGAACAGATAAATCACACGCTTCGCTTTTGCCACCAACTGTGAAGTCCGGGCGGTCATCCCGCTGGCGGTTTCTGCGGCCGCTGCGGTGGAACCTGACAGCAGACTGGACAGTGCCATCGCTCCCACGCCGATTCCACAATCGTGGAAGAAGTGACGACGCGTCTGCTGCTGAAGTGGATCGTCCTGATTCATGGCAAGCGCCTGCTCGTAATCACTCACGTGTCACCGTCTCATCCAGGTTGAGCAGCACACGAGCTGCGCTCATTGCGTCCAGTCCCTCAAGAACCGCCAGTTCGTCGGACGAAGGCTGCCGCGAAGTGCATCGCTGAAAAGCATCAGCCACACCGTTCTGCACGATTCGCTTTTCCAGCGCCGCCGCAAATTCCACAAACGCCGCGTCATTCATCAAAGCCAGCGCCTGCAGAGGCGTGTTGCTGCGAATCCGCCGCGTGCAGGTGCTGTAACCATCCGGAGCATCAAACACATTCAATGACGGTGGTGGCGTGGCTCGATAAATAAACGTGTATAAGCCGCGGCGAAAACGGTCTTCACCTTCACTGACTTTCCACTCGCGGTTGGCCTGCCCCAGTCCCATCACACCCTGCGGAATCGGCGGATAAACAGGCGGCCCACCCATCTTTGTTGACAGCAGCCCGCTGGCCGAAAGACAGACGTCCCGCACAATCTCTGCCTCCAGCCGCAAACGCCGCTGACGAGCCAGCAGATAGTTGCCAGGATCCTTCTCCTGAAGATCCGCACGCACCGCGGAACTTTGCCGATAGGTTGCTGACGTCACAATCACGCGATGCAGCTCTTTCAGACTCCAGCCGCGATCGCGAAATTCCACCGCCAGCCAATCGAGCAATTCCGGATGCGAAGGAGATGAACCCTGCAGACCAAAGTCGTTCTCCGTTTCGACCAGTCCGCGACCGAAGTACTGCTGCCAGACGCGATTGACGATCACTCGCGATGTCAAAGGATTGTCCGGGGCCACAATCCACTTCGCCAGGTCGAGCCGATTGATGGCGTCGACATTTCTCGACAGAGGATGCAATGCGGCCGGAGTGCCACAGGTGACTTCGTCTGAGGGCCTTGTGAAATCTCCCTGAACAAAGACGGTGGTCTTGCGCGGTGTTGCAAGCTCCTTCATCACCATGGTCGTGACATTGGCTTCCAGCAGTTTGTCGATTTGCTGTAATCTCTGCTGAGCCATCTGAAAGGTCGCATCCGCCGCGCCCGGACCGGCCGCATACAACGCAAGATTTTGTGGGGTCGTCCGCGCCGATTTTTCTGTCTGCAGAATTTTCTGAATATCAGCTGGCAATGCGTCTTGCTGACCAGACTCCAGGTGACTTTCCCAGTCACTCACACCAGCGTCTGCATTCTTCACGATCTCACGCTGCATGGCCTCTGTTTGGCGACGTTCGTCCTTGAGCGATACTGCGTCAATGCCGGGTTCGTATAACGTAAGATTCGGCTCTTCCTGATTATTGAAGAACGCAAAGAACTGATAGTACTCCTTCTGAAGGATCGGATCGAATTTGTGATCATGGCACTGAGCACACCCGATGCTTAATCCCAGCCAGACGGTCCCGGTGGTCGCAACGCGATCAAACACACTGTCGATGCGAAACTGCTCCGGATCGATCCCACCTTCCTGATTGATCTGCGTGTTTCGGTGAAAACCGGTTGCGACTCGCTGCTCGTCCGTCGCGTTCGGAAGCAGATCACCGGCCAGCTGTTCGACGGTAAACTTATCAAACGGAAGGTCGCGATTTAGAACTTCAATGACCCAGTCACGGTACTTCCAGATCTGCCGGGGCGCGTCGACTGAATACCCGTTGCTGTCCGCATAGCGCGCCTGATCGAGCCACCATCGCCCCCAGCGTTCTCCGTACGCCGGGCTTTGAAGCAAGCGATCGACCACCGCAGTGTAAGCGCCCTCGGAATCCTGCTCAGAGGCAGCAAGGAAATGCTGCACCTGTTCAGGTGATGGCGGCAATCCTGTCAGATCAAGACTGACACGGCGCAGCAACGTGATGCGATCGGCTTCTGGTGACGGCGATAATCCCGCAACCAGCAGTCGTATTCTGACGAACTGATCGATCGGGTGCGCAACCTGAAGCTGCCGTTCGTCAGCCGGCAGCCGGACCTTTTCCGGCATGATAAATGACCAGTGCTTATCATACCTGGCCCCCTGTGCCACCCATGTCTGCAGAATCTGCTTCTGCTGTTCCGAAAGCGTCTTACCGGATTCTGAAGGCGGCATCATTTCGTCATGATCGGCCGAAACAATTCTCCGAATCGCTTCACTCTCGTCAGGACTTCCCGGCCTGATCGCCACCTCACCAGACCCCAGGGACGCCGTGGCACCATCCGCTGTATCCAGCCGCAACCCGGCCTCTCGTTTCGCATGATCAAACCCATGACACGCAAAACAGTTCTCAGCCAGAATCGGCCTCACATCCCGGTTATACTGGATCTCCTGAGCCACCAGCGGCGAAGACGCGACATAGGGAATCAAAACAAAGACCATGCTCCCGAAAATCGCGGCTCTCGCTGCCGCAGATGAATATTTAAGGACCATGCAACGACTCCGCGCAACCTGACCAGCTGAAAATTTGTGCCCTTGCAGGATACACACTCCAGCCTGTGGGGAAAACTGCTTCCTCAAACTCGCCAGACGGTCCTGATCATTAAAAACAAGGGAACGGGAAGCTGATCGCAAATACCTCACAAGGTTCACTCTCGCCTTTCACCGGGTTTGCTTTCAGACGGCTGGCGGTCATACTTCGTGTCCCGCCAGCTATTCTCGTGCTCAACACCCGCCAAAGGAACACTCATGCCTTCTGCACGCCGCATGTTTTTAAAGCAGTCTGCCGGTCTTCTCGGTCTGCTTTCTCTGTCCGGATTCAGCCGCCACACACTTCGCGCGGTCGGAGCCGTTGCTGCCGAAAAACACTTCGAAATCACTGACATCAAACGAACCACGGTGAAGCTCGAATTTCGGCCCACTCCACGTCGCAATATGGACCGCGAGATTCCTCACTGGCGGTATATCGAACTGTGCGACGTAACCCTGAAATGCGGTGTCACAGGTACCGGAGAAACACTGCTGTTCTACACCTGGGGAGTGACTCCGGACGAAGCGGTCACTCGAGTCATCGGTCGCAGTGCAATTGAAGTCATGTGGGACGATTCGCTCGGGGCCGGGCTGCAGATGGCTCTGTTTGACGCTGTCGGTCGCGCAGCGGAAGTGCCTGTGCATGCCTTGCTGGGCAATCAGGTCCATCAGAAAACTCCGCTGTCGTGGTGGAATATTGATACGTCTGCAGAAGACATGGCTTCCGAATGTAAAGAGGCTTACCGGCTGGGCTACATGTCCTACAAAACGAAGGGCCGGCCGTGGTTTGATCTCTTCAAGCAACTTGATGCGGCGACCAAAGGCGTTCCGCCGGAATTCAAAATCGACATGGACTTCAACGACACTCTGCGAACCGCCGCGCAGGGGATGCCGATTCTGGAACGCGCGGGCAAGTATCCGCATGTGGATATTTTTGAAGGCCCGATTCCACAGGAAGATGTGGACGGTAATCGAACAATTACCAACTCGACGCACGTCAAGGTGGCAATTCACTACGGCAACCCGTCTCCGGAAACGTGTGCACAAACTCGGTGCTGCGACGGATTCGTTGCCGGCGGCGGCGCGACAAAGCTGATAACAACAGGACGCTTCTGTGAAGAGACTCGCTTCCCGCTCTGGCTGCAGATGGTCGGCGGCGGTTTGACGGCCGCTCATTCGCTGCACTTCGGTGGAGTTCTCAAGCAGGCATTGTGGCCGGCTGTGAACTGCCATCAGCTGTTTGAGAACGATCTTTTGACAGAACCGATCGTTCTGAAAAATGGACACGCGGCTGTGCCTGATCGTCCGGGTCTCGGTTACGAAGTGAACCGCGACATTGTGGACAAACTCAAGATCGAGAAGCCGGCCGAACGACCAGAACCCGAGCGACTCATCGAAACCACCTGGGCCGATGGCAAGCGAATGTACACGGCCAACAACGGCAACGTGAACTTCATGCTGACCGCGGCGAACGCCGGTCGGTATCCATATTTCGCCGACGGCGCGGACACCAAACTCGTCCCCAACGATGGCTCACCGCGCTGGCGCGAACTTTACGATCGTGCTCGCAAAGAGGGACCGGTCTCGGCATAGTCGTTGTTTGCTCCGCAAACAGAACGGGTGCAAGAGCGCACCATGCCCGCGGAAAAATTGTGTTCACTCTAATGCCGTCTGAAACGACGCTGCTGTCGAAATGGACACTGCGATTGTCCAATCCGTTTTGTTTGCGGAGCAAACAACGACTATGGCTCCGCGGACAATACGGGTGTGACAGTGCACCGTGCGCGAAAAAAACATCGCCCGGGTGTTTTCAGAAACTTTGATCCGATCTTTGGGTTTCCACGTTGATCGTGCTTCATGGCAAGCCATGATTGATCGTGCCCCAAATTTGCCTACTGGAGAAGTCCTATGAAAACACTGCTGTTATCAATCGTCGCTTCCCTCTTTCTAACAGCTCCAGCCGGTTTTGCTCAGGAAGACAGTCCCACGACGTCCGGAAACACTCCCGTAACTGCGGCTGAAGACCAACCGGCCACGGACGAAACACCACCAGTCGAAACTCTTGAAAAGGACACTGCCGACAAGGCCAAAGATCTGGCCTCGGATGCTCAGACCAAAGTGGAAGAAATCGCCGAACAGGTGGACCAGAACCCAACAGCTCAAAAAGCAGCAGAGGGCATCCTGGGACCGATTTATAAACTGGCCGAGTCCCTGAATTTTTCGGCCTTCCACTGGCTGGCATTCGGATTCATGTCGGCAGGAGTTGTCAGCTTTACACTGCAGCTTGTACTTGGAAAACTGGCTCTGCTGTTCCGCGGCAGTTTGAATCTGCGAGAAATCCTGTCTGACGCGGTCGGTCTGGTGATCAGCACCGTGGGACTCGTTCTGACAACTCAGGCAGCGGCGGAAAATTCTTCATTCACACACAGCGCCGCTGCAGTTCTTTCGTCTGCGGCATTCGGAGTGGTGCTGGGATTTATCATGTACCGCTGGGGCCAGGCTCAGGAAGTGAATGCCCTCACCGGACATCGAGTCGGGAAGACTTTGGGGTAGTCCTCGGTCACTGAGAACATCGCTCACAGCGGAACATGAATCCGGGACAGCGCTAAGAAAAACTCAGAAAGTCACTGTCCCGGACGGCACCTCAATTTTCAACCGCCGTGTCGTATCGCACGCCTTCCGGAACCGGGACAGGCACAGCCACCGTAGTCCCAAATCCCCTTCGGTCTTCGTCATCGAATCGACCGCCACGAAGGCCGTGAAGGCACTCATCAGGCTGTAATCAAGAGCCGTCTGAAGAACGGTATGCTGAAGTTCGCCCGCCTGATCGGGCGTGCGTGACACCTGAGCAACCAGGTCGGCAATCTTCAGACGAGCCCATACGATCCATCAGATAGCGATTTGGCGACTGGCTAACTCCAAAACTGAAGATTCGTGAATCTCCGACCTTCTGAGCCACCGCGTGCAGAATATCCGCATCATCGCCGATGTAGCCGTCTGTCATGAAGGACACCAAACGATAGCGGCCTTCATCATGCGGGAAGTCCAGAGCTGCCTGTAGCCCGCGAATCATTTCTGTTTCACCACTTCCATCCAGCGACGCAAGATACGTCAGCCCTCGCTGGATATTTTCCGGAGTGGCAAGCACAGGCTCCGTGCCAAGCTGCGAAGACGTGGAATTGAAGTTGATAATCTGAAACGTGTCACGTGCAGTCAGCGTCAGCGAGGGATTTTTAGAAACACTGCCGAAACGCAAAATCGCAATCCCTCGCTGACGCTACGGGTTGGGATGGTCGCAAACTCGCAACTTCAAAACTACGGTTTCGGGACTTCCGGCGTAGTCGCTTCAGCAGCAGCGGGCTCAGCCGGTGGTGCCGGGGCTTCAGGTGCAATCGCTGTCAGCCAGAGTGCGCTGATGGGCTTTCGATCGGCTGTCGTCAGTGAACCCAGTCGCAGCAGCTTTGAATCAGCCGACTCGGCAACGATTTTGATCGTTCCCTGAAACGTCTGCTTCGCCACGCCCGACAGCTTGATCGTCACCGCCGTCGATGAATCGCCGTCCTTCTCTGAACGAGGACACTCGGCCGTGACGCCTTCCGGCAATCCTTCCACGCGAAAGTCGATGGGCTCAACAAACCCATTCTTTCGTTCAATGGTGACAGGAATCTCCAGCGGCTTGTCAGCCGGAACAGTGAACGCAGTATTCTTGAGCGTCGCTTCGAAGGACGCACGAGTCTCCTCGCAGCGAAGCACATAGAAGAATCGCTCGCTGACATGCTGATAGCGATCATTCACAGTAATGCGGTACTGGCCGTCTGCAGGAATCGCGAACTGCAGCTCCGCATCCGCGTTTTCGCCATTGATGTCATCGGCTTCTTTGAGCTGTTTGCCGTCCTTATCCTGAATCGCCAGCACTGGATCAAGTTGCGATCCGTAAATTCGCGCCCGCACAGACAGACTGAGCTGCTGTCCATTCACGGCATTCAGCAGATAGGTGTCAGTGCCTTCGGGAGAAATGAGCCCGCTGACCGCGACGGGCAATGTCAGCAGTTTCTCCGGTGAGAGCTGAGCCTCCAGAACGACAGGGACGTCACTTGTGTCGATGGCGAGGGGCAAGGCAAGGCCTTCTTCCAGCGTCTTAACTTCCTTTGCGAGCGTCGTCGCAGTGGCCGCGAGGTTCCACCCGTGCAGACTGAGACTTGTCTCGGCGTCTTCCGCGAACTTCACAACAGGAGATGTGTGCTCGACCATCGGGCCGGTGCTCAGCGTCAGCCGATACACATAGTCGGCCGCTCCGGCAAACTGGATTGTGCTGTTTGGTGCGGAAGAAAATGCAAACGCACGTACGAACCACGTTCCGTCCGAGGGCGCCGTAAACACCAGTCGCGGGTCGAGATCCGTGTCGTCATTATTCTGCGCGACAACTGTGCCCCGTGCATTAGACACCTGCAGCACGGCATCCATCGGTGATCCAAGAATCTGATTGGCCAGCAAGGTGGCCACCAGTGTCTGACCTTTGGTCAGCTGCACGGCGTAAGTATCCACGTCTCTTGATTTTTCAAGCACGCCGTTGACGGTCACTGAGGGCAATGCCGCCTGTTGAGCATTTGCAATTTTGTCGTTGGGTTCGACCTCCGCCGCTTCGGGAATCAGCCCGACAACGAACGGTTTTAATTCGGTCGCTCCGCCAGGATTTGCAAAGCGAAGCCAGTGAATCCCAGCCCGAGCGGTCGGGGCAATCGTGATAGTGGCGGTGTCTCGTTTTTCGCCCAGCACAAGGGCGATGGAATCCGCTTCCGAAATCACTTTGAGATCGCCGTCTCCCGCCTTGCCGACGATCTTCACTTCAAACGATGTTCCCCGCTGACCGCCTGGCGGATTCAGTCGATCAATCGCCGGCGGCTCACCCGCCTCTGCCGAACTGCAAAACGCGAGACAAGTCAGAAGAGCCGTTTGCAGTTGAACCGTTCGGGAAGTCATGGCGTCTTGGATTTCAGATCTCAGGTCTGTTGTCGCCTCGTCTCAAATTTGAAATCTCAGATCTCAAATTTCAAATCGCCAACAAGGCGGCGTGAAAATTACAGGACCGATTAAATCAGTTCCGTAATCGGTGTGGGATCGCTGACAAGATGCGACGGACGACCCTGTGGGCTGTACAGAATCTTGTTCGGGTCGATGCCCAGTTTGTGATAAACCGTCGACACGAAGTTCTCCGGTGAGAGCACTCGATCAACCGCGGAGAACCCTTTGCGATCGGTCGCTCCGACAACCGTGCCGCCCGGAGTTCCACCGCCAGCCATCAGCACCGACATGGCATTAGCCCAGTGATCGCGACCACCGGTGGTCGAACCGGCGAGCGTTGAAATCTTCGGCGTACGACCGAATTCGCCAAGTGCCACGACCAATGTTGAATCCAGCAGCCCTCGTTCTTTCAGATCCTGAATCAGCGTGGCCACGGAATTGTCCCACGCCGGCAATCGCTTGCGGAGTGAACCAAAGATATCGCTGTGATGATCCCAGCCACCGTCATAAACCGTGATAAACGGAACTCCCGCTTCGACAAGACGACGAGACAGCAGACAGCGCTGTCCGAAGCTGTCACGTCCATATCGCTCACGAGTTTCAGGCGATTCGAGGCTGATATCAAACGCTTTCTGAGCTTCTGGTGATGTCACCAGAGTGTGTCCCTGCTGGAAGTATTCATCAAATGCCAGCACTGGGTCACCAGCCGCTTCGTCACTGATGCGGACCATACGATCAATCTTGGATCGCAGGTCGGTTCGACTTCCAAACCGCATGTCCGTCAGGTCGCGAGGCAGTGCCACATCACGCACTTTGAATTGTGCGTTGTTCGGGTCATCGCCGACCACGAACGGTGCATATTTGGCCCCGAGAAAATTGGGGCCACCAGACCGCGACATCTGAGGCATGCTGAAGTAAGACGGCAGACCGTTATCGCGTCCCAGTTCACGAGCGACCACGGAACCCATACTTGGATGGAAGCTGACGAACGCTCCGCATCCCACCGGAATTCGCGGAGGAGATCCAGTCATCATGTAATGGTTGCCGGCCCCGTGATTGCCCTGATCATGGCGGATCGAACGGATCATCGCATAATCGTTCAGGCTGGCGGCCAGCTTGACCATGTGCTCCGAATATCCAACGCCCGGAACAGACGTTTCAATCGACGAAAACTCGCCGCGGAACTCCATCGGAGCATCAGGCTTTGGATCGAACGTTTCGAAGTGAGTCGGTCCGCCATCCATCCAGATCAGAATACAGCTTTTCGCCTTGCCAGCGGGAACAGATCCGCCATGCTGGCTCTCCGCACGAGCCTTCAGGCTTTCCACGAATCCCGCGCCCAGGAAGCCGCCGAGGCCCAGTTGCAGCGTATCACGCCGCGTGAAGCCGTCACATCGTTTTCGGTTGCTCATGACTCACCCCTTGAAACAATCAATCCAACATAGTCGTTGTTCGCTCCGCGAACAAAACGGATTGTGGAAAACCACCACACCCCAACTACTCCGCCCCATTGCGGAATCCTATTTCTACCTTTTCCGAATTCCTGCGAATCCAGAGACTCATTCACCAACAAACACTTTTCTCGATTTGCAGATGATCACCTGAATCAAGCATCACTCAAACACCCGTTTTGTTCGCGGAGCGAACAACGACATTGGTTAATCCTGAAAGACAAACTCGGCTGAATTCACCATGGCCCACATCAGATCCTCGATGACCTGCCGTCGCACGGCTCCTTCAGCAGCCAACAATTCTGTCACCAGCGCCGTTTCCTCGACAGTCGGCTTGCGACCGAACACCCGAGCATACAACTCGGCGGAAATTTCTTCTGCACTCTTTTCACTGTCAGCGAGAGATTTCGCGGTCCCGTTGTCACTGCCAATGTCGCGATACAGTTTTTCGGAATTCATCAGGTGCAGACTCTGCACAACCGTTGAGTCACTCATACGTTCACACGGCGGATCCTGATTCGGATCCGGACGACCAAAAGTGTCGAGGAACAACGAATCCGATCGATGAGTCCACAACTGCTTGGCCGACGAGTCCGGCGGCATCGCATCAAATTCCTGCGGAACACCTGTCACCAGTGACACGGCATCCAGCAACACTTCGGCTCGCAACCGATGACGGTAATGACGCGAATAGTTGCGAGTGTCGGCCGCGTTGGTTTCATTCGGAAGCGAACTCAACTGATAAACATGCGAATTCGCGACGACCCGAATCAGTTCAGTAATGGAAAAACCGGAGTCTCTGAAGTGCTCGCCCAGCGCCTTCAACAGCGGTCCATTGGTCGGTGGATTGGTAGCTCGCAGATCGTCCACGGGTTCCACAAAACCGCGAGCCAACAGATCAGCCCAGACTCGATTGGACATCACCTGCGCAAACAAATGATTGTTGGGGGACGTGATCCAGGCGGCGAGCGATTCTCGCTGGTCCTGGCCTTCCACAACAGGAGGAGCTTCACCAAACAGAGGCCGTGGCGTCATCGTCGCGCCGGTCACCGGATGCGTCACACTTCCGCTGGTCCCCGTGAAGACAAACTCTTCCGAACCTGAAATCGGCGCTGAGATGCCTGTGCCCTTGCGACCAATCTTTGAGAAGTAGGCCGCGAAGCTGTAGAAGTCGTCCTGCCCCCAAACCTCAAACGGATGATGATGGCACTTTGCACAGTCGAGGCGAACTCCAATGAAGAGCTGGCTGACAAGCGTCGTTAGTTCTTCAGGCTGGCGACGATCGCGAAACATCACCACCGAGCCATCTCGAAACGTGCCCCCGCGAGCCGTCAGAAGTTCGCGAACAAACTGGTCCCACGGCTTGCGATCATGGAACGACTGGCGAATCCAGTGGTCATAATTGAAGGTGGCTTTGATTCCCACGTGGTACGGGTTCGGTCGCAGAAGGTCGGCCCATTTATTGGCCCAGTGATCGGCGAACTCGGGTTCCTCAAGCAGGCGGTCGATCAGCTTTGAGCGTTTGTCGGCAGATGTGTCTGCCAGAAACGCGTTGACTTCTTCCAGTGTTGGAATGCGACCGCTGATGTCCGTGGTGGCTCGTCGCAGGAAGGTGTGATCATCGCAAACCGGTGATGGCGTGATATTCAGACGCTGAAGCTTCTGCCAGACCAATTCGTCGATGAAGTTGTTTCGCGGCAGCTGAGCATAAACTTCCGCGGGGATCACTTCCGGCCGTGGGATCATCACGTCACAAACGGCGATCTGGCCCATGAACCGCGCCATGATGGCCGCATCACCGGTGATCTGCCCGGCGGTCACAAGTCCGTTCTCATTGACAGCCGCAATCGGCGCTTCGTTGGACTGAAATGCGGTGAGTCGCGTGACATCGCGCTCGGCTCCGTCCGAGTACTTCGCCGTGACGGTCAACGCTTGAGTCTGGCTCGCAGCCAATATCAAAGAAGGAGGCGAGACGGTGATGGACTGCAGTGTCGCAGCGCTGGGCGCTTTTCGAGGCATCCCCTGACGCACCCAGTTCAGCAGCGTCTGATACTCGGGGCTGTCCACGTCCAGCCGCTTGCCTCCGCCATGCGGAGTCTTCCCGGCGGGCTTGGCAATGAGCAGACTGTTTTCGGGAGCCCCTGGGAATACGCGGCGACCGCGACCTTCCTTGGCAATCGCGTCATAGTCCTGCTGCCCGTCAAAACCGAGCAGTGAAAGCTGGAAGCCACCCTGCCCTCGTGCCTTGCCATGACACGGCCCGCTGTTGCAGCCGAACCGAGTAAAAATGGGCTGCAGATCGTTTTCAAAGTCCACGATCGCCGGCTCTTCCGCGCGCAGTTTGCACGCTGGCGAAAGGCTGAATGCCAAAAGAGCGAAGGCAATCAGAAATCTGGCAGATCGACGTGACACGGCGTTGCTCAGCTTTCAGAGGAAGGAAGATCGGCGGAAATCGGCGGGAAGATCGTCAACGGGGCTTTGCAAACTAACAAATTATCGGCTTCTTTGTCACGCGCAAACCGGTCCTGAACCTTGTTTCCGCGAATTTGCCGACCACGATCAGGGCCTTAGCAGTACCTCTGACCACCATCCCAACGCCCAAAACGCAGGCAAATCGGCGTTGTTGAATTTCTGCAGCACCCTATTTGCTATCCCATCATGTTGCCTGGCAGGTTGACTGGACGATACCCGTTTTCCCTACGGCCGAGTCGCTCCTTCTCTCAGCTGCGTCCATGAAATAATCTCAATCCCCATCTCATTGATCTGCTTCTTCACCTCAGCGTCCATGAAGATCCGAGTGTCATCGCCTCGTAGAAAATGGCTGCCAGTGATGGCCTGAAGTTCGGCATCATCGTAGCCGCAGTGAATGATCATCTGCGTCACCCCTGGCTTCAGATCACGAAACGTCTCGAGGTATCGCTGCTGTCGAGCCACGTGATCTTTGCCCTCATAAAACTGAAACAGGTAATCGATCGGCGGCAATCCCTTCGCTTCCAGCGTTTCACTATACCGGCCGTTCATTTTCAAAAGGTCAGGATAGCCGGCGGCCAGCGCGGGATCGATGTGCCTTATGATCATCACGGGCAGATTGTACTCCAGCCCCAGTCGCACGTAGATTTCGAGCATGTCACCCGTTGACAAAACAGTGCCCATGTGAGTGTCCAGGTGACTGAGCTTAATTCCGGCCTGCAGAGCTCGATCAATCTGAGCTCGCAATTCGATCTCAACCTCCGCTGGACGTGCCTTCGCCTGCACTTCTTCTTTTGATCGATGCAGGTACCCATCCTTGTCGACGAGCGTTGGCACTTTGTCGCGCCCGGCGACTGGCCCCCACCGGTAGGAACCAAATTCGGAATTCAGAGTCAGGTGAATTCCAAAATCTTTTTCCGGATGCTGACTGGCCCACTCGGCAAACTCCGGAAACCACGGACAGGGAACCATAATGCTGCACGAAGAAACGAAACCCTTTTCCATCGCGTCAATCGTTGCGCGGTTTACGGAATGGCTCATCCCCGCGTCATCGGAATGAATGATCAACGACCGAGCGGCCGTAGCAGGCTCGGTGTTTTTCTCCGACTTCGCATCCTGAGACACCGCCACAACAGAATTCAGAAGTACAACACCCACGCTGGCAATCACTACCAACTGACGGCGGAAACATGCGAGTTGGAACGTATTGAACATCTCACCATTCTTTGCAGCAAATCGTTTTCTTCACTTGTCCGAATTCCGATGCCACAGGGTGGTGGAAAAGTCGTCGCTCTGCAATCGTGGCCCGCACAAATGCCTCGTTGTAACACACATCTTTTTTGAGCAGTGGCCCCACGCCAGCTTGCCTGGCATGAGCCGAGCTCATGGGGTCGTAAAAAAATAGTGCATGGTACAACGAGGCCCAAACCCCAAGGGCATCTCGTTCGAAGACAAAATTGCTTTCGACAAATCGCCCTCGGTGTGCCGGCGATCGCGAAGCTCGCTTGTCACACCCTACGAAACGAATAAATCCTCAACCCTGCCGCCCTCGGTTTTCCGCGGTCCCGAATCTGAACGCTTAATCCTGTGACTCCTTTTCGTCGCTGGGTACAATCCGCCGATACTCACAAAGCGGACCCGCGCCAAATTGCATTGCTGGAGAAATTCCCCTGACTGTTCCATCTGACGAAACTTCTGTTTCCGCCACAATGCCTGAAGTAGATGCATGCCATTCCCACGGAGAATGCTCAGAAGACGCGGGCTGCCACGACGACGCCTGCGATTCGACGTCTGGCTCCGCGATCCCGGAAATCGAGGCGTCGCTGCCACGGCAAACTCGCGTCAAAGCATGGGAAGCCACCGAAGGACTCAGCAATCGACCGACCCGCGATGAACTGCCGCCAGCACCCGATCGAATCCATCGTCGCTGGGATCGATTTGTACGCCTTGTCGGCAACGATCAGGTCCGCACGCTGCTCGGTTCTCATGTCACGATTTTCGGGCTCGGCGGAGTCGGAAGTTATGTGGCAGAAGCTCTGGCCCGTTCGGCCGTGGGACGATTGACTCTCGTTGACTTCGACGATGTCTGCATTACCAACGTCAATCGCCAACTGCAGGCGTTTCCCGCTACCGTGGGTCAATCGAAAGCTCTGCTTCTGGCCGAACGCGTGCGAGCGATTCATCCGGAAGCCTGGGTCGACCCAGTTCAGGCCTTTTATGAAGCTTCCACTTCAGACGCGTTGCTGACACCGCGTCCCGATTTTGTTGTCGATGCCATCGATAATGTGACTTCCAAAGTGCTGCTCCTGGAGACCTGCCTGAAACTGGGCATCCCGGTGATCAGCATTACCGGAGCCGGCGCTCGCCTTGATCCCACTCAAATCCGCGTCGACGATCTCAGCCGCACTAAAGTGGATCCGCTGGCCCGCGTTCTTCGCAAGGAACTGGCGAAACGCGGTTACGGTGCCGACGGGGAAACGGGGCTGTCGGTCGTGTTTTCCGAAGAAGAAGTTCGCCAGCCGGAAGTTCCCGAGTGGGATCTGGACAAGGGCTTTCAATGCATTTGCCCGCATCGAGCCGACTCACCCCACGCCTGCGAAAAGCGGCGTGTCATCTATGGCACTGCTACGTTCATGACGGCCGCCTTCGCAATGGCGGCGGCATCTGTTGTGATCAGGCGTCTGACCGGCCGAAACTGAAACAAGCATCTCACTGAAGACTGATCACTCCGTGACAAATTAATCACAGTCACATCCGAAGGAACTCTGTGAGCGACTGCCGAGGGCACAACTCACACAGGGCAGATCTCCTATGAATCCTCAACGAATTCTGATCACCGGCAGTTCGGGCTTCTATGGCCGAGCTCTCCTTGGAGCGATTCGGAAGGAATGGCCCGCCGCGCAGATTCTGGGGCTCGATGTTGTCGCACCGAAGACGGACGCACCCGACACTTTCGAAGTGTGTGATATCACCAGTCCCAAAGTGCGAGAGCACGTCGTCTCGTTTCAGCCTGACACAATTCTGCATCTGGCGTTTGTTGTGAATCCCATGCGGGACGAAAACCGCATGCATCAGATCAACGTGGAAGGCAGTCGAAATTTACTGGCGGCAGCCAGCGCTGTGAAACCAGCACGCGTCTTTGTGGCATCCAGTGCAACGTCCTACGGCGCGTGGCCTGATAATCCGGTCCCGATGACGGAAGATCAGCCTCTGAGAGCTCGCACCGATTATCGCTATGCCAGTGATAAGGTAGACGTCGAAAACCTGCTGAGTGATTTCGCAGCGGCTCATCCCGAGATCACTGTCAGCTGGACTCGCCCCTGCATCATCTATGGCCCAGGGATGTCAAACTTTATGACACCGCTGTTCACGGTTCCGCCGATCCTGACACTGCCGGGCGGTGATAATCCGGCCATGCAGTTTGTGCACCTGGACGACGTCGCCGATGCATCGATCGCCATTCTGCGAGCGGGCGCCCGCGGCCCGTTCAACGTGGCTCCAACCGACTGGATCACGATGAAAGACCTGGCCAAAATGAGCGGCCGCCTCGCCCTTCCCGTTCCCTTTGGACTCTGCCGAGCCGTCACCACCTGCTGGTGGGCTCTGCGGCTTCCGATCTTTCTGTTCCCGGCCCCGCTGTGGAATTTTATCCGTTATCCATGGGTCGTGTCACCGGCTCGGCTCACCGCAGAAACCGGCTTTCAGTTTCAACACAGCAGCGCAGAAGTGATAGGGATGCTGCTGAAAGATGCCGGGAAGCTTCGCAAATCGTGACGTGTGGCTGAAGTCACAGACTATCACTACGCCGCTGCGAATCGCAGACGTGCCAGGTGGGTTCGGGTGCTGTAAAACTTAATGATTGCTAATTCGGCCATGATTGCCGCTGCGATTGGCTGCGGAGCAACCGCGTACTGATTGCCTCGGGCTTCAGCCCGAGGAATCTGATCGCACACAAACGCAAAGCTCCGAAGGAGCGACGTCGATTCGGCTCACGGGCTGACCAGGACACAGCACTTTACTGGCTGGAGACACCTTAGAGTATTTTTTCTACACCGTAAGTACTTCCGGAGATTTCCGGCAAGGTGAATCATGGCTCGGTTGGCTCGGGTTGAGACTGCGTTTGTCCACGTCATGAACAGGACTGTGCGACGTTGTTTTTTGCTGAGGACTGATGCCGTCACCGGGAAGAACTATGACCATCGCAAAGTCTGGATCTATGAAAAGCTTATTCATCGGGCGAAGCACTTCGGATTGATTTGCTCTGCCAGGCGATCATGTCCAACCACCTGCATCTGCTGTTAAGATCTCGGCCGGATGTAGTGGAGGAATGGAACGATAATGAGGTGGCTCCGTCGGTGGCTGATGCTGTGTCCGGAGCGGCGGGATCAGAAGCGTCGCCCGCTGGAGCCATCGGAGTTTGAGATCAATTCGATCCGAAACGACAAGCAGAAGCTGGCGACTGTGCGGAGTCGGTGTCAAATGCACTCTTTCACTGTCTCACGAATTCGCCGACGCACGAAACTACATCTACAACCGTGTCCCCAGATGGTCTCCGACGCGAGCATAGAGTTCCCGATACTGCTCTGAATTGTCAATCAGGTCCTGATCAAAGCGAATTCGTCCGGGTTCAAAAATCGTGATCGTTGAGGATCCACCAAAGCGAAAATATCCTTTTTCGCCACCCTTTGAAACTGGGGTTCCCGGAACATAAGTTTGTCGGATGCTTCCGACACAGGTGGCACCGATTTCCAGCAACAGAATTTTGCCGAACGATTCCGTTTGCAGTTCCGTGATGCACCGTTTGTTTGTTGCGAGGATGCTGATGTTCTGACATAGCGCAAGGGGATTTACGGAATACAACGGACCATTGATCAACCGCGCCGAACATGGGACGCCAGCGGCCGGGAAGTGAAAGCGATGGTAGTCCACCGGACATAATCGCGACAGCAGCAGACTGCCTTCGGAATATTGTTCTGCAAGCACATTGTTTTCTAACAGTGTCTTCAGGTCAAACATTTCGCCTTTCACAAAGAGTCCGTCGCATCGTGAAAGATCGGGCACACAGAGGTGGCGACCGTCGGCCGGAAATACGACCGAATTGCTGTCCGGGTCGATGGGCCGAGCTTCCGGGCGCAGCCTGCGAGAGAAGAACTCATTGAAGTTTGCAAAGTCATCGACGTCGCAGACGAACTCCGAAGCGTCCAGCTCATATTCTTTGATGAACGGTGCAATCTTCTGCCGCGTGGCGGGCCGGTCCATGTTCCAGCCGTACCAGTGCGAGAACAGGGCTCGTTTGACCAGAAGATTCAATGAAATTCGGCCAGCCAACGTTCCGTAAGTCCAGCGTAACGCCTTGTCGCCGTAGACTTTTTCGACGCACGTTGTTCGGCGGTAGCGATCGTAATAAACAATTTCATCCATGCATGTTTCTTCTGTCAGGCGGGACGGGATTCCAGCAGCCAGTCTTTCAGGATGATTTGCTGGATGAACTGGTGATCGCCGACTGTATGGCGGATGTAGATCTGAATCGTGACTGGGCTACAGGTTGAAATCGTTTTCGGCCATGGGGCTGTAGTTTTCAAATCGCATGTATTCCTTGCGCCAGGTTAACCGAATGATGCCCGTCGGACCGCTGCGGTGTTTGGCGACGACGATCTCTGCTTCGCCCGGACGATCCTCGGGGTCGTATGCGTCGGGTCGATGCAAAAACATAACCATGTCGGCATCCTGCTCAATGGCTCCGCTCTCTCGCAGGTCCGCAAGGCGAGGACGCTTGTCTTCGCGAAGCTCCACTCCGCGATTCAACTGAGCCAGCGCGACGACCGGGACCTTCAGCTCCTTGGCCAGAAACTTCAGTCGACGTGAGATCTGAGCAATCTGCTGTTCACGCGGAGCGTTCTTTTCATCGGGCTCAATAAGCTGCAGGTAGTCAATGATGATGCAGCCAAGCGGCGCCTTGCGGTGGAGTCGTCGGGACAAAGCGGCCACCTGAGTCATTGTGCGGCCCGGCTTATCATCAATGAACAACGGCAGGCGGGCCAGATCATCGGACGCTCGGACGAGGAGATCGTGCTGGGCTTCTGTCAGATTACCGGCTCGCAGGTCATGGCCGTTGATGCGGGCGGTGATGGCCAGAAATCGTTCGGCCAGTTCCAGATTGGACTGTTCAAGACTGAACAGTAAAATGCCCTTGCCGGATTTGCGCGCCATCGCTTCGGCCATGTTACACACGAGCGCGGTTTTACCCATACTCGGACGAGCGGCCAGAATAATCAGTTCGGTCGCCTGAAATCCTGTGGTCTGATGATCGAGATCCGTGAATCCAGTCGTGATACCGGTCACATCGCCGACGTTCTGCAATCGCTCATCAAGGCGGTTGAAGGTTTCCATCAGGATGTCGCTCATCGCGATACTCGCGGCTGTGCCCTGCTCTTCCAGGATGCTGAAGACGCGACGCTCGGCCCTCTGCAGCAGTCCTTCAACGTCCTCGGCCGCTTCGTAACACTCGCTCAGAATTTCGGTGCACGCGTAGATCAGGCTGCGCTGCATCCATTTTTCACGCACAATGGTCGCGTAGTAGCGAACGTGAGCCGCGTGGGGAACAGCTTCCAGAACTTCACCCAGATAGGCGGCCCCGCCGACGATTTCAAAATCTCCACGTCGGACAAGTTCTTCCGCCAGCGTGATTGCGTCGATACCTCGCACGCCGTTTTCATACAGCCGCTGAATGGCGGCGTACATTTTCTGATGAGCGTCGCTGTAAAAATGCTCGGCCTTCAGCGTTTCGCCAACTTCGTCGATGGCTTCATTCATCAGCAGAATACTGCCGAGAACACCTCGCTCTGCATCCAGATTCTGCGGGGGAAGTCTCAGCTTATCATCTGCCATGCGTTGGGACTCCCTTTGGACAATGACGAAGCCAGGAATCGTGTTCTGATTCACGGAGTGAATGTCGAGGACCGTGGATGCAGAAACCCGGCCTCTGTTGAAAGCCGGGTTGCTGAGATTCATCCGAGAAAAAATCCTCAGGCAAAAATGCCTGAGGATTCAGTGTGTTTGCTCAGTGCAGAAAAATTGAATCACTGCACTGCGATAGCCGGCTTGAGACCTAGCCGCTGGTTGCGGACGGCACAACCCAGACTTTGACTTCGGCATTGACCTTCTCGTGGAACTTCAGTTTCACGGTGTACATGCCCAGTTCCTTGATCGGACCGTCCAGGCGAACGTGCTCGGCTTCCACCGGATGCCCGGCAGCCTTCAGAGCTTCGCTGATGTCGCGAGCTACAACCGAACCGTACAAATGGTTGTCGGAGGTTGCATGCGCTTCGATTGTCGCGCTGTACTTGCTGACAGCGTCGGCAATTCTCTGGTATTGCTTCATGCGACCGACTTCGATCGCAGCAAGTTTTTCCTTGTGCTTTTCGACCATCCGCTTGTTCTGCTGAGTCGCAGGCGTGGCCTTGCCCTGTGGCAACAGGAAGTTGCGGGCGTAGCCCGGCTTTACCTTTACTATTTCGCCACGTTGGCCGAGTTTATCAACATCGTGGACAAGGAGCACTTCCACGTTGCGTGAGCTTGGTTGAGCTGTACGAGCCATCGAACCCGATTCCTTATGCACCATTCCTGATCTGCGTTCGCTGACACCACGGGACAGAAGAGCAGATCAATCAAACTGAAAACTGTGTAATATAGGACGCACCCTAAAAGGGTACGTCGTCGCCTCCACTGGAAGGCATATCGTCATAAAACGACTGGTCCGGCGTTCGTCCGGAGTCAGCGTAACTGTCATTTCCCCGCGACGGCGAAGCCGCTGGACGAGGGGCACCAGTTTTTGCCGGAGGATTTCCACCTCCAGCAGTTCCCGGCGCACCACCTTCGGTTCGCCCACCTAAAAGTTGCATGGCGTCCGCCACGACCTTCAGCTTGGATCGCTTCTGACCTGTTTCTTTATCGTCCCATTTATCCTGCTGCAAACGGCCTTCGATCAATACCGGTCGACCCTTCGCAAGGTACTCGCCCGCAATCTCTGCCGTTCGACCCCAAAGGGTCACATCGATAAATGACACTTCTTCTTTACGTTCGTTCGAACGCTTGTCTGTCCACTGATAGTTCACGGCCAGCGTGATATCACACACAGCTGAACCACCGGTGGTGTACCGGACTTCCGGATCACGGGTCAGGTTGCCCATGAGAATGACTTTATTGAATGAGGCCATGACCTGTCTCCGCTCCGGACACTCAAAGCCAGGAGAGACTGGCGCTCCCGACTGCCATTCTTAAGCACACTGATCCACAACTTTCGAGTTCATGCTGGCGGACCTCCTCACAGAGAAACCAACTTCGCATCAACTCAATTCCGAGCGACCGGCTGACGACCTGGTCTTATTCGTCGTCCAGAGCATCCACTGCCGGAGCAGGAGGCGCCATGTCAGGCACCTGCGGCAATGTTTCGCCGCTGATAGCCGCCACGGTCGCATCGAAGATGCTCTGAGGGTGAGTGATCACCATCTGACGCACGATCGTTTCGCTCAGCTGACACTGACGAATCAGAGTCTTCATGCCTGAGCCTGGCATCGTGAAGCATACGATGTAATGAAGACCTTTCTTCATTCCATTAATTTCGTATGCCAACTTGCCGTCCTGCCATGGGCGATGCGCAACTACAGTTGCACCGGCCCGCTTAAGGACTGCCAGGATTTCATTGGCAACACCGTCCGGGTCCATAGCAAACTTGCCACTGTCGACCAGGAACATACCTTCATATAGGTGCTCTCGCACCGGCTTTTCTGCTACGACTGACACGGAACTGATGCTCCCTCTGGGGCAGACCTGAAACCAATTGGCTCAGATAAAAAGAACCTAGACGACATCCGGCTAAGCCAGACATCCAACCCAAACACTAGTCTTCTGAAGAACGATTAAACCTGTTCATCGCGACGGCAAGACCCTCGGCAATCCAACATTCCATTGAATCAGCCGCCAACTTTACCATCATCTCTGCTTCACTGCGATCCTCTGCTCGAAACCGAGCCAGAACCCATGCAGCAGAATCCATACCTCCCGGAGGTCGACCCACTCCCAATCGAAGTCGGGGAACCTTTTCAGTTCCTAACCTCTGAAGTATGTCGGCCAGGCCTTTTTGACCGCCGGAAGATCCACCAGCACGCCAGCGAAGCCGTCCCAGCGGAAGATTTATATCGTCACACACAACGGCCACATCTTCCGATGCAACCTGATAGAAGCGGGCAATCTGCTGAACAGACTCCCCACTTCGATTCATATAAGTCATCGGAGCTACCAGGAAAACTTTCCCCGAAGGAAAAATTGCCTCTCGTATCTCCGCCTGAAATTTCAACTGTGGCTTACCCGCCTGCCATCGCTGAGCCAGCTCAGTGATCACATCGAAGCCCACATTGTGACGAGTCCCGGAATACTGCGAACCAGGATTCCCAAGTCCCACCACGAGCTTCATTTTTACTAAACAGCCTTACGAGCATCGTAAAGCTCAACGATCACTTCATCAGCAGCTGTTACAAGCTTTGCATGCTCTGGCAACTGCAGATCACTGGCCTTGATGGAATCACCAATTCGGAGACCACCAATTCGCACAACGATCGACTTTGGAACCCGGTAGTCCGGGCAATCCAGCGATACCTTTTTGTGGAGCTGACGCAATGTGCCGCCATCCTTCAAACCCAGCGGCTCACCGCGAAGTTCCAGCACCACGCTGACGGTTGCGCGACCGTCTGGATCGACGCGACGCAGATCCAGATGCTGAACCGAAGTGCTGAATACGTCCCACTGCACTTCCTGAACAACAGCCTTAGCAACCTTGCCGTCCAGTTCAATATCCACAACCGACGATCGCGTCGCTACAAGCTTCTCGACAGTCTCGCCACAGACAGAAACCGACTCACCCGGCTGACCCAGACCATAAATATTGGCTGGAACACGCCCGGAGGCTCGCAAACGCTTCGCGTCCACTGTACCGAGATTTGACCGGCGTTCCGCCTTCACCAGAAGATCTTCCGACATCTGCGATCACCCTGAATCAAGAACCGAATAAACTCTTATTAACGCCGCTTAGCGAAATGCGGCAAAAATTGCCGATCTGACGAAGCGCACGATCTTTGAATGCCTGAACTTCGGCCGAAACGCGGCAGCCCCCAAAGCCTATTTGGAGTGCCTTCGCCGAATGCAGAGAATGCCTCTCACAAGAGACCCTCTGCATGGCAGCCTTTTAATTACTGGCTGCAACAGCTATTTCAACCGCCGAAAACTGCGCGCAGCAATCGCCCCGCTCTTTTTCGGAAACGGGGCAGCATATCGTCGACCAAACTAACGTTCAACTGCAGAACGGACTGTTCGTTCAGATTCGCCCAGCCGGAAATGGCCAATCTTCCCATGAACACCGGGCGTTCACAGGAATTTTGGCAACTCGATCTTATGATCGGACGCCACACACAGGCGGTCCGCCCGATCGTTCGGCTTCTCAGAGTTGTCAAATTCTATGGAATTTTCCTCGCATCTCCTCCAAAACTGTTGGTTTCTGGCTGGCCCAACCGCCTCCGGGAAGTCGGCCACTGCGATGGCCCTCGCTGCGGCTCTGGATGGCGAGATTATTTCGCTCGATTCCATGGCGATTTATCGCAGCATGGATATTGGTACCGCAAAACCCTCGCTCGAGGAACGTCGCAGGATCCCCCATCATCTGGTCGACGTGGCCGATCCGCATGAAGAATTCAGCGTGACCGAATTCGTCCGACTGGCCGCCCTTGCGGCTTCAGACATCGTCGCTCGCGGCCGAAAGCCAGTTTTCGTAGGCGGAACGGGCCTTTATCTCAGATCGATCCTGCGCGGAATGTTTGAGGGCCCGGAAGCCGACTGGCCTCTGCGCAACTCTTTGGAAACTCAAGCTCGCGAACTTGGACCCCTGTGGTTGCATGATCGGCTGGCAGCCTGCGATCCGATTACCGCCGCCCGCCTGCACCTGAACGATCTGCGCCGGATGATCCGTGCCATTGAAGTTTTCGAATTGACCGGCAAACCGCTCTCTGATGACCAGCACCATGTCCCGCGGCCGCCTAACGAACAGCCTCGGGCGGTTGTCTGGCTTGAGCCGCCTCGCGAATGGCTCCGAGATCGCATCAATCGCCGCGTGGACCAGATGATGAACGCTGGCTGGCTGGAAGAGACACGCCAGCTGATCGAACGAGATCCCTCACCATCTCGCACTGCGCGTCAGGCGCTCGGCTATCGCGATCTTATCCGTCACCTGGCAGGAGAACTGACGCTTGCGAAAGCAGTGGAACTGACAAAAATTTCGACTCGCCAGTTCGCGAAACGACAACACACGTGGTTCCGCAATCTGGAAGAATGCCTGGCGATTCCTATGACGGGCACGGAATCGCCGGAAGCGCTCAGCAATCGAATTCAACAAATTGCGGCCGACAGACAGGCCTCAGAACAAGCTCGGCCATAGATCCGGCAGCGACTGGCCAGTGACCGCCACGCAACTCCACATCGCAAAAAATCGCAACAAAAAAAGGGCGACCGCACTGTTGATCAGCACGGTCGCCCCGAATTCTACTTTGGCTGATATCAGGCATTCAGCAGACATTTCGTCCGCCTTCCACCTGAATCAGCACACCATCGACTAGCCCGCGTAGAACGGATGAGCGGCGGTATCGCGCTTGGCCAGCACTTCTTCCACCTTAGGCTCGTTCTTCATGGCTCGCTCGATAGCAAGCTTGGTCGCTTCGTAGTTGTACTGATAGATTTTCTTGTCGTCAGCAGCATCCCAGTGAATGAATACACCGCAGACGATGACAAGATTTTCAGCCTGATCCTGTGGGATCGCGCCAGATTTGACACTGTCGGCAACAGCATCAGAAACAGCCTTCTGAGCTGGTCCGAACATCTGGACAGCCTGCTTGGCACCCTTGATTGTGACCTTGGTGATCATAACCGTGGATGGCTTCACAGCCAGATTTGGAATCCCTGCGAGCAGGTTGCTGAATCCCTGCTTCTGGCTGGCAAGTGCATTCGCGAATGCGTTTCCAACCGGGCCAGCCTTGTCACCAATCAGCAGATCGATGTGGGCAATTTCATTGCCATCACCGACCAGTGCTTCACCAACAAACATCGACATTCCTTAATTCCTTTGCAAAAACCAGTGGAACCTAAAACCAGCGACCGCAGACAATTTTGAAGCCCTGCGGTCACGCCCGAAGGCAGTCACACGCGGGGACTTCCGAGCCACACTTTGCAGTTGTCTGCGGAAGCAGCTATGCCGCTGCCTCTGCAATGGGGTGCCTGTGTTGTGGACAAGGTCGCCTGAAAAAGTGAACATTGCATGAAGGAAGACGTTCGATATTGCGAACATCCCCTTTATTCCAACTGTTCATTCTTTGGTCAGGATTGCGACTTTTGGCCCCATCTTCAACCGACCTGAAGCCGGAGTCCCCAACTTCGCTCGAACAAGACGCTTTCAGACCCCTGCGAACGGTCCGATCGGTGCTCCTTTGCGGTGCCAGCGTCCGAAGTCTTGCGGAATCTGCTGTCCGGGCCGGCCTGCGACCCCTCTGTGTCGATTTCTTCGAAGATCAGGACCTCACGGCCCTGCTGTCTCACAACCGCGGCCGTTTTGTTGGCCGAATTCGCTCATTTACTGAATTACCGCAGATTACTCATTCTGTTCGCACTTCTGTTCCACTCCTGTGGGCGGGAGGGCTCGAAAATCACACGGACACCCTTCGCACCATTGCTCGCCGCCGGCCCGTGATCGGTGCGGATCCGGATATTCTTGATCAACTGCGTCACCCGGCCCGCATCTTTGAGTGGCTGACGGAAGCCGGTCTGCATGTGCCGCGCCTGGCGACCTCTTCCAACATCGATATCGACTGCCTCTGGTTGCGCAAGCCGATTCACAGCTCCGGAGGACTGGGAATCCGAACATTGGCGCGATCGAACCCGAAGGAATCTTTGGAGCTGACTTCGCCGCAACCTTCAGAGTACCTGCAGGAATACATCGACGGGGTACCGATGTCGGCGATGTTCTGTTCGCATCAGGGTCGAGTCGAATTGATTGGCGTCTCTTTGCAACTTATTGGCTGGCCCTGCCTCGGAGCATCAGACTTTCTCTTTTGCGGCAACATCGGACCTGTCTGCCCGCCCGAACCGTTGATCGCAGAAATTCGGTCCGCCGCAGAATGTATCGCGCATAAGTGCAAACTTCAGGGCGTGTTCGGTATCGACTTCATGCTGCGTCAGGGCAATGCCTGGTTTCTGGAAGTCAATCCACGTCTGACAGCATCGCACATGCTTTACGAGAACGTCGCGCCGGAACGACAAACTTCGCCCAGTCTGATCACCCGCCATCTTGCGGCGCTTGGCTGGAAAGCAGCCGAAGCCCCGGTAAATTCCAGATCGAGAAGACGGCCTGAGGACTGGCATGCGATTCAGGCCCGATTCATTCTCTGGGCTCCTGAAGACTTTTCTGTTCCCGAACACTTCGCGACCGCGTTTGAAAGCGACCACTCACTCCGTCTGGCTGACGTCCCACCATCAAGGACGACCGTACCGGCCGGATCACCGCTTTGCTCTCTGCATGCTTCAGCGACTTCCGTAACCCTGCTCGCCGAACGCATCCATTCGCTTCCGACAACCAGCTCACTTTCGCCCCTGTTCTCAGGGCCTGATATTGCCCATCAGGTGCGGCATCTGTTTGAGCGATATGAACGAAACCTCGTCCGATAGGTTCGGCAGAATGGCGATAAACTGCGACAACCTGCGCCGTGCGGTTGCGATTCAGGATTCACTCCGTGCGCTCGTCCCTGTAAAAAACGGCCAGCCAGATTGTGGCGACATCCGGCTGAGTCCATTCCACTCGATGTAGCCGATGAGCAGGAATATTGACGAAGTCTCCCGCCTTCAGACGCAGGCTGGTCTCGTCATCACGGAACTGCAGGACGGCTTCGCCCTGCAGCACAAGTACCCATTCACTTTCACTCTGGTCGTACCAAAAATCGACCGGACGGCAGTGACCGAACGACACGATTCGCTCAATTCGGCATGAGGCCACCGTCAACAGGTTCTGAAACAATTCCTGCGGCATCTGGCTCGGAACATTGTCGAACAGATTCTCAGGCTGAGAAGTCATGTGGAACTTCAACTCTCACAGGGAAACCACTGGACCGAACACCTCGCCTGCGCTTGACGGCAGCAAACGACTCCCTGAGTATAACACTCGGACGTCTGTCTCTCCCTCCTCAATTCTCCTGCCCTGATTCATTCTGCATCCTGCTCCACCGCCTGCCGGCTCAACGCCCTGCCTGTTCGCTGTCACAATGATGTCGCCAGGATGCTCGAGATTTCGATCACCATAATGCTCGCGGCCAGAAGGCCGAGTTCTTCTCTCACCATTCGTTGCCTGAAAGACCTCCATGAATTCCTCTCATCCCATCTCACGTCGCAACTGGCTGACGTCCTCCGCGGCATTGGCCGCTGGCTCATGGGCAGCATCGTTCGGCAGTCATCAGCGAAGTTCGGCAGATGAGGCTCAGGCAAAAGACAAATGGCCGGCTCTGACGGGACGATCGCCCAAATCCGTCGCCGGAGTTCTGACGACGTACTTCAAAGGCTCTCATTCGGATGTGCTGATCGGTCGCCTTCTGGAGGGCTGGAAGATCGACGGCGGACAAGGCCCGGCTCTGAAGCTGTCGTCTTTGTACATCGACCAGCAGGTCAACACGGAATTCGGACGCGAACTTGCCGCGCGTTACAAGATCCCGGTCTTTGACACGATCGAAGGGGCGGTCACTGCGGGCACAAGTGGTATTCCCGTGGATGGCGTGTTAAGCATCGGCGAACACGGTGACTATCCTCGCAACGACCTGGGCCAGGATCTCTATCCGCGCCGCCGGTTCTTCCAGGAAATTACCGACACGTTTGCGAAGTACGGCAAAGTGGTTCCCGTCTTCAATGACAAGCACCTTGGCCCCGGCTGGGACGATGCGCTCTGGATGTATCAGCGGGCTCAGCAGATGCAGGTCCCGTTCATGGCCGGTTCTTCGCTTGTCGTTGGATACCGAAGTCCGGACCTGACCGTCGATCTCAACTCTGAAATCGAAGCAGCGGTCGCGATTGGTTACGCAGAGCTCGATCGTTACGGAATTCACACTCTGGAATTCCTGCAGTGCATGATAGAAAAGCGTCGGGGCGGAGAAGTTGGTGTAATGTCCGTTCAATGCCTGACTGGTGACGCGATCTGGGCGGCCGTGGATGCAGGTCGCGTTGATACTGGAGTTCTGAAGGCCGTAGCGGACGTCTCCTCCAAAGTTTCCGATGTCGAAATGCGAGCGGCACACAACCCGGGAGATGCCTTGTTCCTGATCGAATACAACGACGGATTCCATGCGGCCGTTTTCATGCTGAGTGGATTCGCTCGCAGTATCAGCGCGGGGATCAAACTTCGCGGCCAGGATCCCGTGGCGACGCAGGCCGAAGAACGAACCGTGCCGCGTCATCCTCATTTCGCGTTTCTTCTGCACGCCGTAGAACGCATGATTCACACGGGAAAACCGACATATCCGGTCGAGCGAACTCTGCTGACGACCGGCATTCTCGATCGTGCTCTTCGATCCCGCGCGGAGCATGGCCAGCGTCTGCTCACTCCGGAACTGGCCATCGCCTATCAGCCGAGCGACTATCCTCACGCTCCGAATCCGCCATTGCCGTTATGATCAACAGGCAAACTCCGGCGGCGAAAAAGACATTGGCACAGCCAGGCTTTACGCCGCCGTGAAGTTGGTTCTCGCTTTAAGAATTACGAATCACTCGAGTTCCTGACAGCCGATCGTGCCATCCGGCGGGTGTTTTCCCAAAGAACGAAAGTGGTTCGAAAGGAATCATGCGGGCGAAGCTGCAGCTAACAATCTAACTCGATCACCGCTGTCGTCGCGTGGGACTGGCCGGGCAGCAGTTCGATGAGATCTCTGCCGACATTAGCCGTTTCAATGCACACCATTCCCCGCCACTCCTGGTCGCCAAAATCGACCATCCGCGCGCTCTTACTGACCCACGGATTCCAGACAACGGTGGAGCGGGATCCTGCCTTACTCACAATTATGCGGCGGCCAGAAGTCTCGTCAGACAGGATACATGCAGATTCCGTCTCGAGGTACACACGGTCGGTTTCTGCAGTGAACCTGATGGCTTCGCCAGCAGCCGGCTTCTCCGCGGCGTTGTCCATCTTGTCGATGAATCGAGCGGTTTCGAGCCCGCTAATCGACACCTGCTGAATATCGCTAACGGCCAGATAAGTATGCAGCGCGTCTTCGAAACGCTGCGCCTGCGATGTCATCACCGGCAATGCGGTGGTCAGCGTCATGGTGAGCGCTCGACCAAACTCCACGCGAAAATCAACAACGAACGGTTCGATTCGAGCCTGCAGGATCAGTTCAATACCGCCTTCAGCTGTCTCCTGAGCATGGACCAAATCCCATTCGATAATCCTTGCGGTGCCGTGCGCCGGAGCTGAAGGATCTGACGCATGCGACCCGAACCAGGGGAAGCAAATCGGCACGCCGCCTCGAATCGGCTTCCCCTTTTCAAAGTACGACGATCCGCTCAACCACAGTACTGGCTGTGACCCGGAAGGCTGCCACGCCGTAACATGAGCGCCCTGAAGATAAATTTCGCCACTGGCCGCTGACGTTTTGATGACGGCCTTCGTGAGGCCGCCACCGCCGACGCCGACGGTAAAGCTCAGCCCGGGAACATCAAATTGGTCGGACAGTGAATGCGGGGCGGAGCACATGCGATGGCTTTCCCGCACCAGGCGGTCTCCGAAAACGGAACGTTACACCTTCACAACAACGGCACTTGCCTGGCCCATGCGAGTCACACTGGTCTTCAGGAATACGCCGTTCGTGGTTGTCTGATGTTCTCCATGAACCACGTTCAGAGGTGATTCGGAATCGGGCGTTGAGTAATTCAGTGTTTTCGGAATCACGCCATGCTGCAAGGCCAGCAGAGATGCCGCAAGTTCGCAGAGCCCACCGCCGCTGCCCGCACTGCCCATGTAGCTCTTGATCGCCGTGACAGGGACACTGTCCGCATGACTGCCGAGCAATCGACGCAGGCCAGCAGCCTCGTAAAGATCGCGTCGCGGATGGCCCGAAGCACAGGCATTCACATGCCCCAGATCTTCGGCGGAGATACCCGAACGTGCCATCGCGGCACTCGCGGCCTGATACAGCGCACTCGCCTCGTCCGGATGCCCATCACGATTAACAACCGTACTGGAACCACAACCCAGAAGCGTACCGAGAATTTTGGCTCCTCGAGCTTCGGCATGCTCCCGTGCTTCCAAAATCAGCGTGCAGGCGGCTTCCGAAAGCGCTTCGCCACTACGACTGTTATCAAACGGGCGTACGCGCTGGTCCGCAGGCCCCGATGCGAGCACATCCCAGTGGTTATAATGGCAGGCCTTCACGGTATGGATTCGGGTGCCCGTGACTCCCGTGATCATTACATCGGCACGGTTCCGGCGAATGGAATTGGCCGCTTCGGCCACGACCAGGCAGCCGGACGCTTCATCATGAGTGATCGAATTGTTTGGCCCACGTGCGTCGACGGCGATTCCGATGTGGCAGCCCGGCATGTTCGGCAGGTAGCGCAGCAGCCACAAAGGTTCCATGCCGTCGAATCGGCCCGCACCCCATTTGTCATAGTTGAAAATCGGGTGCCCGGAGGATCGATCACTGGCCTTCACCACAGCATCCAGCAACGCCTCAGGCGGAGTCGACATCAGGTTCGCACCGAAGTCCACACCGATACGATCAGGGGCCACTGAGCCTACAGGAAGTCCCGCATCTTCCATGGCCTGCAACGCCGACGCGACGCCCATCTGAATTTCGCGGCACATCACCTTCAAGCTTTTGCGCACAGTCTTGAGGTGCACTTTTTTGGCCGACTCATCGTTGAAGTCCGAGACTTCGCCGCCGATGCAATCAGGCGTTCCGACATATGAAGCCAGTTCAATCTTTCTGAGACCGACACGGCCTTCAGACAGACTGGACCAAAAGGCTTCCCGACCAATCCCAAGTGGTGAGACAAGGCCGATTCCGGTGATAACAACATCACGAGCCGAATTATTGGACATGCAGAAAAGCTCTATCTGAACGAAGAGCGGTCTGGCCATGCTCATGCCCGCGCCCATCTCATTCAATCCGTGCAGCTCATACTGCAAAACAGGATCGAATAAAGAATCAGCACGGTTACGAAACGGGACCCAGCCGCTTCAAACAACAGAATTCTGACCGGCAGTACGCTGCAGATCAGTTTCCCGACAATCTCGTCCCCACGAGTTTGTCGGTTTTCCGAGCGAAACAGTTTAACAAGCGGTCTCCATCAATACTGCGCGGACCGAAGAATTTAGGCGAAGTGCGGAAGAACGTCCTGCAAGCCCCCATAATGCCCGTTTTTTTGAGCAAATGGGCTGGCTTCGCACAGAAGTTCCACCCTGCAGCTCAAAACAGGGATGCCCGCTCGGACCCCCAAAATACTTGAATCGCCCCATGCCGCGCCCTCGCACCGATCAGCGAATCGGCTCGGGATTGAAGAAATGAATCGTCAGCGGGTAACGCCAAAGTGTGCCGCGACTGGCCTGAATCGCGCCAATGACCGGAAACAGAATGTTCAGGCCGGCCAACACAAACAGCATTGGAATTCCGATCACGATCATGCAGGCCAGTCCAGAAATCACGAGGTAAACCAGACTGCTGAGCATCCAGTTCACGATCACCAGCCCGTGCCGATTGGCGTCCCGTGATTCGTCCTTGCTGAGCAGCCACATCACAATCGGTGCCACGATTCCCACGCCGGTCCAGGTCAGCAACTGGGAGGCATGCATCAATGCGTACCACACGTTCGTCAGTTCGGTCCTGTGGTTGAACAGTCCGATTTCAGGTCGAAATTAATTGTCGCCGTTGACCACGTCACTTCAACCGTCAGTTTGGAATCTTTGTTGTAGCAGGCAGGCACTGCTTCGGTCTTTGACACGGCAACACTTTCGGCACCTTCGGTGGAGGCTTCGCCTTCTTCTACGCCTTCTTCACCAGCGAGACCGAGTACCGTGCGGACTGTGCTGATCTGAACCGTCTTCTTCCCTGCAAGGACGCCATTTTTCTGACTGTCAAACTGCAGGGTATAATCTCCATTCGCATCCGTTCGAGCGAACGAGAATGTGCCGGTCGCCGGATCCTCAAACGTAATCACCGCTGATGGCAGTGGCTTCCCGTCGAGCATGATATTGCCGCCGACAGAGACAAGATCGACCTTTCCATAGTCAATCTCATTGGTGGCACTGCAGCCGCAGGCCACAAAGAGACTCAGGATCGAAAGACGGAACGAGAGAGAATTCATATTGAACATAAATTAAGGATGTGCTCGTTGGAATGGATGTTGCGAAAAAGACGCTCGGTAATCGATGAGATGCCGAGCGTCAGGAGACTCAAGTTTATGCGTCACCAGGATCAGAATTCTCCGGTAACTTCACCACCCGCACGAGTCCCAAGGGCTCGGTAAAGATTGAGGTCGACATTTTCTGAAATGAACCGGACAGATCCGTCCGCCAGGGTGTATTGTGCTCCGCCGACGTGATAGCTGCCGAAAGCCATTTCCATCAGGGCCCCATGGATTGTGAGATCGAGGTTTGCGTTAGGTTTTACGACGCACGATCCCACACCTTCCGAGTACTCTGTACCGCCAGCACCATTGATGTTCCAATTGCCTGTTTGAGGTGAACCAAACTGCCAATAGTCCATTTGCTGACCATCTTTTACGTATAAAGAGGTCCGTGATTCGCCGATCAGGATGGTGTTGGATGTACCATCTGTAATGTCTCGCATTCGGATGTTGCTGCACCCGAAGAACATTCCGTCGAGATTATTTTGCTCAAGCGAAAGAAATGCCGGTGTGTTGAAGCCCGCTGGACGAGTGGAAGCATCGTCGGAAGAAATCATGGAACCGCCACAGGCTCGATAGCTGACAGGAACTCGCCCGGGAATGTCTTCGTTGTCCCGTGGTGGCAGTGGCATCGACGGGCAGCGGAAAGCTTCGATAATGGTGCCACAAGCCTTGGTGTTCGGAGAGCCCACAGCGTCCCAGTTGCCAGCACCTGACTCCTGCCAGACTAGTGTGTTGTAAAGATTTGCCTGTTCGATTTGCGGCAGGATCATGGCAGACCAAAGTGTTTCGCGAGCATCCCATCCCCACGGAAACACGTTGACGGTGTCGTGATAGTTGTGCATCGCCAGACCCAACTGCTTCAGGTTATTCTTGCACTGCGTTCTTCTGGCGGCTTCGCGGGCCTGCTGAACGGCAGGCAGCAGAAGAGAGATCAGAATTGCAATGATCGCGATCACCACAAGCAATTCGATGAGAGTAAAACCACGCTTACGAACAGGCATCATTACTTCTCCTGCAAAATTGTTTATGGCCGGTGCATGCCATTTGCGACCAGCTCACAAAAACAGTTCTCAGAAGTTTTCCCGCTTCAAGTTAAGATTGAGTGAGGTTCACGAATCTTTCCATTCACGGAAAACCCGCCTCGAATAAGTCCGCCTCAAAAAACACGTTGTCCGCAGACACAGCCTGTCGTGCCCAACCTTTCTGTTTTCCAGGAACTCGTGGACCTTAAGAACAAGGCACCAAAACACCTTTTTTCTCTATTCTGAAACGGTGGAGTCAGATCGCGTGTTCGCTGTTTTGAAATCCCCATACCGCCGACACTACACTGCGTGAGTCGAATGTTGTCGTCATCACAAGCGTTTTGATGACCTGGGTGACTTTGGTGTTTGTTGAGAAAGGTCGTTCGTCCATGGTGTCTCCGATTCGTGTTGCCGTGACAGGTGCAGCTGGCCAGATTGGTTATTCACTGATTTATCGCATTGCATCTGGTGAGGTCTTCGGGCCAAACCAGCCCGTGATTCTGCATCTGGTCGAAGTGCCGCCTGTTCTGAAAGCACTCGACGGCGTGCATATGGAACTCGACGACTGCGCGTTTCCTACGCTCGCTGGCGTTGTGAAAGCGGACAGCGATCATCTGGAAGATGGCTTCCGCGACTGCAACTGGGTTCTGTGCGTCGGCAGCGTGCCTCGCAAAGCCGGTATGGAACGCGGTGACCTGATCCGCATCAATGGGCCGATCTTCACCAGCACCGGCCGCGCGATCGCTGCAGCCGCCGCTCCTGACGTGCGAGTTCTGGTTGTGGGCAATCCCTGCAACACTAACTGCCTGATCGCCATGAACAACGCGAAGGGTGTTCCTGCCGATCGATGGTTTGCCATGACAATGCTCGACCAGAATCGTGCGACATCTCAGCTGGCCCAGAAGGCCGGCGTTCCGAATGCAGCCGTGACCAACGTCGGTATCTGGGGCAATCACTCGGCCACCCAGTATCCCGACTTCTTCCATGCAAAGATCAACGGCAAGCCGGCGACGGAAGTGATCACCGACCACGAATGGCTGAAAGGCGATTTCATTTCAACCGTTCAGAAGCGAGGAGCTGCTGTTATCGCCGCTCGCGGGGCCTCCAGCGCGGCTTCAGCAGCCAATGCGGTTCTGGATACTGTGAAGGGTGTGATTCGTCCAACGCCTGCCGGAAGCTGCTTCAGCGCGGCGATCTGCAGTGATGGCAGCTACGGTATTGACGCAGGCCTGATTACCGGCTTCCCGCTGATCAGCGACGGCAAGCAGGTTTCTATTGTCAAAGGCCAGACACACAGCGAATTCGCTCAGTCAAAAATTGACATCACGATCAACGAACTACGCGAAGAACGTGAGTGCGTGAAAGACCTGTTGAGCTAACCGTCTGCCAGTTGCTGCCATTCGAAAGCAGCATCTGTGACTTCTCTGAAGCCCGACCGTTAAACGTCGGGCTTTTCTTTTGCATCAGGTGCCGAGCGACTCTCGTTGCTTATGAACCTTCCGAGCCCACTGACCTGGAGTGGAGCAGCTCCTGAACTTTGCGGGCCAGCTGAACCGGCGTGAAAGGCCTACTCAATCACCTCGCTGGTGAGTCGACGCGCAACATCACTGAGGGCCTACAGCACGTCGAGCACGTCTACATGTTGAGAAACTGCTGCACACCTTGATTCCCGATCGTGGAACACCGCGTTTTCCGCCGGACATCTGAGAAAGCTATGAAAAGAGGAGAAGTGTTATCGCGGCTTAGCACTTCCTGCCTATGATTTGCCACGCGAGAATACAGCTCCGGCCCTTTCCTCCTCTCAAATTGCTTAGGTTCGACACGGTCGATATGTCTGGTAATTCGCCCTCTTCCGCCGCCAAAGCTATAGATGCGGCTTCATACAATGAGCTCACTCAGCCGGTCGCCGACGGCCCGGCCCGCGCGGTGATTGTTCGCTCTTTGCTGCTGGGTCTTCTGGCCGCCGTGACTTACTCCGTGGCCAATATGGCGCTGCGTGGTCTTTCGAAAACGGATGGCGGACCGGGCTGGGACATGTGGGTCGCGGGTACCAAAGCATTTCCGACATTCGCCGTTGCTGTGGCACTGCTGGTGATAAGAAAGGTGAAGGGTCAGCCGACGTTTGCTGCCTGGGAATTTGTCTGGCCAATCGCCGTCGCCGCATTGTTCAATCAGATGGGCGGTAACTTCGCTTTTCAAATGTCGCTTCGATCGCTCGGCCTGGCCATTTCCGTCCCGATCTGCTTTTCGTCCATCATCTGCAGCGGTGCGATCGTCGGAAGAATCCTTCTGAATGACCAGGTATCCGTTCGTACGGGGATCAGCATGGCTCTGATGATCGCTTCGATTTTCTTTCTGTCGACCGCGGCCAAATCACGCACGGCCGATGTGCCGACGTTGGCTTCCCAAGCTGTAATCTTGCCGACGACGACTGGCGATTCGCAACCTGCCAACACTTCTTCAACTTCGCAGCCCATGAGCGTTCCTGTGGGCGTTGCTCTGTCTATGTTTTCCGGACTCTGCTACGGCGTAACTGGCGTGTTCATTCGCAAAGCGGTCCGCTCCCACATGCCGGTGGCTGCGACGCTGTTCCTGTTCAGTGCCGCCGGGTTTCTGCTGCTGTGTCCATTGAGCCTGCTGATCCTGCCTCTTCAAACAATCGCCGACACGACTTCGACCGAGTGGCTTACGATTGCGACGGCCGGAACATTTAACGCGATCGGCTTTTACGCCATCACACACGCCATGCGGCATCTGACTGTCAGCCGTGCGAACGTCATCAACGCCTCGCAGAATGCCATGTGCGCCGTCGGTGCAGTACTGGTCTTCGGCGAAACTCTCTCCCCCATCGGCCTCGCCGGGATCGGCCTCACCATCGCCGGCCTGCTGGTTCTGGATCGACGCTGATTCTGCTGACCAACGGCGGTTCGGCGATTTGGGGCACAGGCTCGGAGCTTGTCCAGGGATTCGATCGCAGAGTCCGAAATCCCTGACGGTATTGCGGGAGACAACACCGCCAACACTGAGCAAATGATCGCATTATCCGAAAGTGACGAATCAAGCCCCAGCGTCGAGAAGCCAACTCGGTATGTGCCACCAAAGGAGGCTCTTCTCAAACTCCTCGGCGTGGAACATGATCGTAATGCAGTGCGAAAGAACATCTCCGGATTGCAGTACACGACGATGACCCCCAGTTCCAGAAATGCAATGGGAGCCTGTCTCACTCGAAGAGGCCTATGAAACCGCCATGCGTGGAATGGAAGCCAATTATTCAAAGATCAGGACCTGGAGTGGTGAATGTAGAGAACTGATCGTTGATCAGCTTGACCGCCAAATGAAGGAGAGATCGCATCTTGTCCGCTTCGAATGGGAAGTTCAGACATCCAAAGGCGGCGCCGTAAAGAGCGCTTCCGTCAAACCAGAATTATTGAAAGTCGACGAGGAGCCGCTCTTTCGCGAGGACGCCGTTTTCTACACCCCCTTCTTCTTTGGGCGACAAAACGTACTCCACTGGAAGGATATGGAAGACAGCCTTCTGTACTTTCGCCGGGAGCACATCCCCGAATCTCGACGTTTCATACTCGCTTATCGGGCCGTCGATCGAAAAAGCGGGCTTTGGAAGATTGAGAGTGTATTCCGAGGCAACAACAAGCTGCTCGTTTCGCAAATCATTTCCGAACTCCATGGCAACAACGTAATTCATCAGAGCAGGGTCATAGTCCTCCCGAATGGCAAAACGGATGTCTGTGATGACCTGCTGCAATCGTACTCCGAAACAGACGGAGTCTTCGTCCCATCGGAACGCCTCCTTCGGGAGTTCGATCGCGAGACGGCGACTGTGCGTCTTGTTCATTCTCAGAAGATCATTCGTTCGGTGGTCAACCAGCCGCTGCAGCCACTGCCTGTGCTCGTCCCCGAAGCACCAATACCTGCTTCGCGCCAACTCCGCGACTTCAAAGACCAGTTCTTCCGCTCGAACTAACGAGCAACGTCATGTTTGATGGTCCGTTCACTTGCTCTCGATCTGAGCTGAAACGAACGAACATCCGTTCTGCGTTGCGACGCCAACGTATCTCAGATCTGTGAGATCAATAGCGATCGACGATGGCTGGTCAACCTGCACTCAGGTCGCGGCGAGCCGCGAAGTCCACTCGGCAGAGTGGACCTACTGAATCGCTCATGTAATCCCGTACTTTTTGCACTTGCTGAAGAAGGTGCTGCGGGGCAGTTTCAACTGGCGGGCGGCGACGGCTTTGTTGCCGCCGGCGACGCGGAGTGCTTCGCGAAGCTGATGTTCTTCCGATGCGGCATCCCGCGCCATCGCGGGTGAGGAAAATCCGTCCGGGTCCGACACTTTGCGAGCCACACTTTTGACAACTGCTGTGGTGGCCGATGTCATTGAAGTCCGCTTCGGCGAACTTCCCGACACTGTCCCCGGAGGCTGCCGCAACTCAATCGGAAGATCGGCGAGCGTGACGATGTCGCTGTCAGCAAGAACAACAGCCCGTTCAATATTGTTCTCCAGCTCCCGAATATTGCCGGGCCACGAATGAGCTTCCAGCGCGGCCAGCGCGTCGGGATCGATCTGGCGGATCTGCTTCTTCGTCTTCTGAGCCGCGCGGCTTAAGAAGAAGAACACCAACTCGGCCAGATCGCCCTGACGTTCCCTTAACGGTGGCAACGTGAGAGCCACGACGTTCAGACGATAAAACAAGTCGGCTCGAAACTGCCCTTTTGCTATCATCTCTTCCAGATTGCGATTGGTCGCCGCCACCAGTCGGACATCCACATGCACGGTCTTGTCGCTGCCCACGGGTTCAAAGCATCGCTCCTGCAAAACGCGAAGCAGCTTGACCTGAGTCTCCTGTGAGATATCTCCGATCTCATCCAGAAACAGAGTGCCTCCATCAGCCGCCTGAAAGCGACCGGCCTTATCCACATGCGCCCCCGTGAAGGCGCCTTTCACATGTCCGAATAATTCGCTTTCCAGCAATGATGGCGACAGCGCCGCGCAGTTGACGCAGACCAGATTACCGGACGCTCGTTCGCTGTTGCGATGAATCACGCGAGCCAGCAATTCCTTGCCAGTTCCACTCTCACCACGAATCAGAACGGTCGACGTGCTGCGAGACACCTTGCGAACCTGATCGAGCACTTCCAGCAACGCCGGACTGTTTCCTCGCACGCCTTCCCGATCAAAACCCTGCTCCGAAGCGACGACAGGCGACTGACCGGCATCCGCCTGCAGTGATGTGAGTTCTGCGCGAAGTGCAGCCATCTGTCGCTGCTGTTCGGCAATACGGTCCATCTTCATCTTGAGCTCCGCATCCAGTTTCGCCATCGCCTGGTTGGCGCGTGAACTGTGCAAAGCCAGAACGCTCATCTGAGCAATCGCGTGGAGGAACGTAATGTCCTCCGCTGTGAACACGGCACCGCCGCGACTTCGGCCCAGAATAATCACTCCATGAACACCGCCCTCGCCTTCCATCACACACAGCAGCTCGGCGCGAAGATCATGCAGCAGTTGTTGCATCGGCGACATGGCTTCACGATTGGCCGATGGGACGCGGTGCACGACGGTTTCACCGGGAGTCTCCAAATGCACCTGATCGGCACGCAGCAGTGCCGGAGCTGCCGTCGTTGCACGAGTCCCGATCAAACGAAACACGCCATGTCCGTCGCGCACATACATGATGGCCCAGGCAGCATCCATCACGTCCTGGCATGTCTTCAAAGTAATATCGGCCATTCCCGAAGGCTCTGCCAGATAAGCGGCCGACCGGTTCAGCTGCTGCATTGCTCGGTCAAGCTGATACTTTTCGCTGAAGAAGCGACGGTCGACAGCAGCCTGCAATCGGTCGCGGACCCAAAGGCTCAGCCCGGCAGCCAGCAACAGAATGAAGAACAACGACAGCTGTTGAGTGGTCGTCGAGTTCAGTGGCAAACTGTAGGAATGCGCAAACACGCCTCCGATGGCAAGAAACGTCGCAAAGCCGCCGGATACCAGGATCGACATAACGATGTAGCGTCGACTGCGATCTTCTGCTTCTTCAGCCAGCATCAGCCGGTGTCGAAAAATTCCGTGCGAGTACGCGGCCATAAATAACATACTGGCCAGAAACATCGGAAGCTGAGCGTGTCCGAGAGCGAACTCCACCTTACGAAAAAACGCCAGAAACAACGTGTAACCGATAGGTATTGTGGAAAGCAGCGCTGCGCCCAGAATCGTTACCACCTGACGCCGTTCTCGCGGCGTGTCGATGCGGAACAGACTCACCGCCAGCTTCCCCACTGTGACTGTAAAGTAGGTCGATGCCACCACGATCGCCAGATGCACCGTCGATCGAAGCAGGGAAAGCAATGCGGTCGACTGCGCGACAGAATCGACTGATGAGGCGGCTCCCCAGACGATGATCTGAGCCGCCACGGCCAGCTTCTGAAAGATGTTCAGAGTGGTGCTGCCATTCAAACTCCACGCGGCCCAGTAAATCACAACCAACGCTGTGCAAATTATTCCGGCCAGCCCAAAGACCGATCCGAAAACCCAGCCACGTCGCCCTCGAACGAACTCCGGCTCTTTGGGAAATACCAGAAAGAAATTCAGCACCAAAGATGGCAACATCGACGCACAAACGATGAAGGGAATGTTCAGCAGCGGATTGTCAGACACGATCCACCAGTGAAAACCTGGGACGAACGCTCCCATAGAAGCGCAGCACATCAGGCAAAAATTCTGAGCCACCCGATCAAATGGACGGTACCAATAAGATGTGATCGCAACAGCAAGGATCGAAAGCTGACAAACGAACCAAAAGATGGTCAGCGAAACTTCTGCCACGTTGACTGGATGAATGGGTACGTAAACGCGGTTCTCCAGGTCCGGTCGCGAGGAACCTGGACGGCGAAACACGACCTCCACAAATCGCTCCGCGGGCCCTGAAGCGTCCGAGTTATAAACTTCCACAAGCGGTGGAACCTTTAACTCACTGGGATCCGACCCGGGAGCCAACTGACCTCCAGGCGGAATCTTGGCGGATCGAAGAGATTCCAGTGCCGACACAAAATCCAGGAACGTTCCAATCGGTTGCCCATTCAGACGGACAAGACGGTCGCCCGCTTTCGGAGCCGGCTGAACCTTCTCAGAATCCGATCGGATCCATTCCCAGATCTCAATGCCAGCGGACGGAATGGGCCGCTCGACGTAATTTTCGACGGTCCGGCTGCTGACACTTGCTCGGTTCCGGCCACGCTGACCTCCCGAGTATGCGCCTCCCGCTGTCTCTCTTCCAAACGATAGAGTCAAAAGCTGCAGTCCAGCGTCCAGCCCCTGGGTCATTTTTGAACGGGCGACGCGAGATATTCCGTGAGGATCCAGTTGACCAAAACCGCGCGACAACAATCCTCGAGCTGCTTCGAAAGCCTTCAAATCAGGAGGCCGTACTTCGCTTGCGGGCGCGGGTCCTTCTGGAAGTAGGCAGCGAAGGCCAACATCCGGAAATGTGGCGACGTTCCACAGCACGGTCACGCAGTACGCCACAACCAAACCAATGCAGGTCGCTACAAACGCTCGATAATCGCGAGTGGCGTGAGAGTTTGCAGTTCTGAACACCATGATCGACTCCGCATCTACAGTTCGGCGCTTCGTCGGCGCTGATCTACCGAGGACAGAATACGTGTGCGGCGCCGAACTTTCAACCGATCGCGAGTTTCGGCGCCGAAGTGGCAAGCGCCATAATGTTGTGAGCCTTGCCTTTAGGGCAAAAGATTGCCGAAATCGTCTGGTCGAGACCAAATTGAAAAACCGGCAGATTTGGCATGTCGTGTGCAACTGCTTATTAGTACCCAGCCGCCCTTCGGCATGGATGAGCAAGTGTTGAACGAAGAATACATCGCTGCCGCCGGTTAACCCAGCCGCCACAGCTTCCCCAGTCCTCTTCGACGTTCAGTCCCCGCACCTGTTCACCGCCGAAGGGCTTTTTTATGCGCCGATGTCTGTGATCCTTACCAGCGGGCCGGAACTTTCTACTGTCGAACTTTGCTAGCGACGAAGACGGGTCAGCAGCTTATCCAGCTGATTGGCGAAGTCCTGCTTATTTCGCGTGCTGTACGGCGCTGGGCCGCCTGTTTCCAGCCCCGTTCCCCGAAGCTCGTCCATCAGGTTTCGGGCGGCCAGTCGGGATCCCGCATTATGAGCGTCCATGATTTCGCCGCGAGGATCCAGCACCGTGGCTCCTTTGGCGACAGCCGCGGCGGCCAGTGGGATGTCGGCGGTGATCACCAAATCGCCGGCGGCGACCAGTTCGACAATTCGCAGATCGGCCACATTGGCGCCCGCTCCGACCAGTTCAAATGTGATCAGGTCGGACTTGGGGATCCACATCATCTGATTGGCAACAAGGGTCATCTTGATCTGCAGCCGCTTGACGACTTTGTACAGCACTTCCTTGACCTCGACGGGACACGCGTCAGCATCAACCCAGATTTGCATAAAGCGGCCTCTTCTTTGTGTCTCGCGATCGGCTGACGGACAGCGATCCCTCACCCCTTTGCCCTCCATACGACTGTCAAGGGCCGTGCAGAATGTTACTCTGCGGCACACGGGGAAGGCGATGTCTTCCTGCCGGAAGCAAAAAACGGACGCGTTTTGGTGTGAAGTCAGAAACTCTTGTGAGGATATTGACTGGCGGATGTCACTTTCTGAAAACGAACACGCTTCCATCATGGCCGCCGTCGACACAGTCAATGGGCTGCTGCTGTCCAAACGCAACGATCAGGGATGGTGGACCGGGCGATTGTCGACTTCTGCTCTTTCCACGGCCACGGCGGTGATGGCTCTGCTGAATGCGGTCGAAGCCACTCGAGATGAACCACAGCAAACTCGCTGGAACGCACTGATTGATGGCGGACTGAACTGGCTGGCTGAACATCAGAACTCAGACGGGGGCTGGGGCGATTCTGTTCTGAGCATCAGTAATATTTCAACGACGATGCTGGCAAACGCGGTGTTCCAGGCGGCTGCTAGGCTGCGGGCCGAACCACTTATCCGATCTGTCGACCAACCTCTCCCTGATTTACTGAGCCGCCAAGTGCTAGCTGCGGGTGCGATTGAAACAATCGCGAAAGCAACCGCGGCTAGCGCCCAGCGGCTCAGAATGGCGAGTAATTCGCCACGCGACTTCTCAGCTGTCATCGAATCGTCCGGACGATACATCGCCAAAGCTGGCGGAGTTCCGGCGGTGATCAAACGGTACGGCAAGGATCACACGTTCTCTGTTCCTATACTGACGCATTGTGCACTGGCGGGAATTGTTGACTGGAAAGAGGTGATTCCCCTGCCTTTTGAACTGGCATGCGTTCCTCATCGGTTGTACGCGGCCGTCAGGATGCCGGTTGTCAGCTATGCGCTCCCGGCGCTGATTGCCATTGGCCAGGTGATCTTCAAACATCAGGGGCACTGGAATCCGGTGATCCGCCTGATCCGGAGGAAATCCATTGCTCCGTCACTGAAAGTTCTGGAGTCCATTCAGCCGCCCAACGGCGGGTTTCTGGAGGCGACTCCGCTGACGAGCTTTGTCTGCATGAGTCTCCTGGGCTGCGGCCTGTTCGATCACGTGGTGACTCAACGGTGTCTTAAGTTCATCGAAGCGTCCGTCTGCGAAGACGGCAGCTGGCCGATTGATACCAACCTTACGACCTGGGTGACGACACTGAGTGTCAATGCGATGAGTGGGGAGAAGAGCGGAAAGCGGAATACGGAGAGCCGCGATGAGAATCTTTCCGGCTTTCCGCTTTCCGCCCTCGGCTTTGAGCCTTCCGCCATCCGCACCTGGCTGTTGAACCAGCAATACAAAACCATTCATCCCTACACTCATGCGGCTCCGGGAGGTTGGTCGTGGACCGATCTGCCGGGCGGTGTTCCGGATGCAGACGACACTCCGAGTGCTATGCTGGCTCTGATGAATCTCCGCGAGTCAACAGAGTCACTTTCTTCGGAAGAAATCGCCTCCCTTCTCGCCGCTGCCATCTGGCTGCTGGACCTGCAGAATCGGGACGGCGGCTGGCCCACATTTTGCCGCGGCTGGGGAACATTGCCGTTTGACCGCAGTTCGTGCGACCTGACCGCTCATGCGATGCGAGCCCTGCATTTATGGCTGCTGCGAGTTCCCGAGACGGACGCTGCCTTAAAAAGCCGATGTGAACGATCGATACGGCTGGGAATCCGGTTCCTCAGAAACGTTCAACGGGCCGACGGAACGTGGCTTCCGCTCTGGTTTGGCCATCAATTCAACGAAGACGACGAAAATCCTCTGTATGGAACGTCGCGAGTCGTCCGTGCGCTGGCTACGATAGGCGAGCAATCGTCGGACGCCTGTCACAGGGCCGTCCTGTGGTTGCTGGAAAACCAAAATGACGACGGTGGCTGGTCGGCTCGCCGTGGTCTGGAAAGTTCCGTAGAAGAAACCGGACTGGCATTGGACAGTCTTGTCGACTTTAAGATGGCTCGGCCAGCCATTGACCGAGCCGCTCAATGGCTGGCGCTGAGGGTGAATGAAGGAACAGTTAATCGGCCCACTCCGATTGGCTTCTATTTCGCTCGACTCTGGTATTTTGAGGATCTTTACCCAATCATATTCGCCGCTGCGGGGTTAAACCGCTGGCGGAAAATTCAATGATGGGGATTATGGTCAGCCAGATCTGGGTCTTCTGAACTCCATCCGAACAAAAATTTCCTGCACAGTCCCGCTACCGACTTCCTGCCAGCATATCGCTCCTTCCGGAGATCTCATCTGTGTCTATCGCCCCTGTCGACAACCAAATTGCTGACGATGACGAACCGATGCGTCCCTCCTTTCCTGAGGATCATCGTCTCGTTGATGACGACGACGATCCTGCACCAACGCGAAAAAAGGGCAAGCGACGCAGTACGACTCACCTGAAGGCAATGCCTGAGACGCTTGATCTTCGCGAAAAAGTCAAAGCGGCTGCCGAAGAGTACGCTCGCAATCTGGATCGCAGCCGTGCGTTCACTCGCAACGAACTGGAACACCACGGACGAACTCTGCTGGATCAACTGGGACTGCCCGAAAAGTTTCTCGGGTTCTCTATGGTGATGGTCGGCAACTTCTTCTGGAAGCAGCAGTTTCTCGCGATCCCCTTCAATCGCCGCATGCTGTTGCTGCCTCACTGTCTGAAGCACGCTCAGGGCTGCCCGGCCGAGTACACTCAGTTTGGGCTCGACTGCGAACGTTGTGGCGCCTGTTCGATTGCCGACTATAAAGTGCGAGCCGAACAGTTGGGCTACAAGGTGCTCGTGGCCGAAGGGTCGCCGGTTGTTTTGAAGATTATTGTCTCCGGTTACATCGATGGCATTCTGGGCGTGGCTTGTCTGAACGTGCTTGAAAAAGCCATCGACAAGGTTCTGATCGCTGGTGTCCCATCGTACGCTGTGCCGTTGCATTCCGGCGACTGTCTCAACACGACGCTGGACGAAGCCTGGGTCTGGGACGTGCTGGACAAATACGAGCCTCTTCCTGAGAAGCCGACGACCAGCTATGTGCCGCTGATGCGTGCGTCTGCAAAGATGTTCGAAAGTGATTTCGATCGCCTGCTGCCTCGCATTCGCACAAAGGACGAATCACGGCGCGAATCTCCCGTGGCCTTCACGGAAAACATCGCCTACGACTGGCTCAGCAAGGGCGGCAAGCGATTCCGTCCGTTCATCACGCTGGCAGCCTGGCACGCGGCCTGCGGCGGTGGAGCACTCACAATCGGTGATGCCACTCCGGACGTGCCGGACGCGGTTGCGCGAGTGGCCATGGCGATCGAAGCGTTTCACAAAGCCTCGCTGGTTCACGACGACATTCAGGACGACGACCAGTATCGCTATGGCCGTGAGACTCTGCATCGTCAACACGGCGCCGGGCATGCGATCAACATCGGCGATTATCTAATTGGGCTTGGCTATCGCTTGATCCATGCCGCTCGGGAACTCAGCCCTGATGTGGCGATCGATGTGCTCAACAGCATGTCGACGGCTCATATCCGGTTGTGTGACGGACAGGGTGCGGAGATGGCGTTCCAGAGATCTCCGGACTGGAATTTGACGCCTCTCGATGCCCTGCAGATTTATTCACTGAAGACGTCACCCGCGTTTGAGGCCGCTCTTTATGCGGGCCTGCGAATGGCCAATCATCCGCTGGCAAAAACAGATCTGGTTCCTCAGTTCTGTCGTCACGTGGGCGTGGCGTTCCAGGTGCTGAACGATCTGAAGGACTGGCAGGGTGATACGGACAATAAGCTGGTCGCCGGTCAGGACGCTCTGGCGTTGCGACCAACATTGCTGCTGGCTCTGGCCCTGAAAGATGCGAATGAGCAGCAAAAGGCGGAGCTGAAAGAGATCCTGTCTGAGGCTTCCGGCCGGTCATCGAATCACAAGCGGATTGACCGTCTGCGTGAGATCTTTCGATCCTGTGATGTGTTCGAAAAGGCTGAAGTGCTGGTTGAGCGATCTCGTGAAAAGGCGGAGTCGCTGGTGGCGGAAATTGAGGACACTCAGATTCGCGATCTGCTTCATTTCTTTATCGAGACGGTGCTTGCGAAAGATCTGCCGCCGACACCCCTGGAAGAGAACCCCGGCGTTTTTGTGCAGCTGGATACTCAGACGAATGGAAGCCGCAGTCTATTGCCCATCATCGGGGGAACTGTCATGGCAGCGACCAGTTGTTCCGCCACGGGAGTCCCGGGATAAAAGCGAGTACCGATGACGCAGGGACAACCTCGGACACGACACGACCGATCTTTGGGCTGATTCTCTTCGGAGTCGCCGGAGATCTCTCCAGCCCCCTGTTTCCGAGTGGCACGTTCATCGCTACGCCTCTCCTCGTTGGCCTGCTTTCCGGGATCATCTTCATCATAGCCTTGCACGTTTTCAGGCGGGCCAGGACACGACAGACTTCAGGAACTCGGCAAGTCAATGGAACGCTGTATGACGAACAACTGGACTCTGCGAACCCGGGACCTCACACGTCAGCGACTGCCGCTGCTGATGGGGATTCTGAATGTAACTCCTGACAGCTTCTCGGACGGCGGCCAGTTCAATGCCATGGATCAGGCGGTCGCTCGAGCCCTGCAGATGGAAGCGGATGGCGCCGACATCATCGACATCGGCGGCGAATCCACTCGCCCGGGCTCCGAAGGCGTGACGCTGGATGAAGAGCTGCGGCGAACGATTCCCGTCATTCGCGAACTGGCGCAGAAGCTTCGGATTCCCATCTCCATCGATACGACGAAATCTGAAGTGGCTCGTCAGGCTTTGGATGCTGGTGCGGAGATCGTCAACGACATTTCCGGCCTGACTTTCGACGATGCGATGATGGACGTGTGTCGCGAAGCCGATGCGGGAATTTGTCTGATGCATATTCAGGGCACGCCGCAAACGATGCAGCAGAACCCACACTATGAAGACGTTGTCAGCGAGGTCAGCGAATTTCTGCAGCAGCAGGTCGATCGATGTCTGATGGCCGGCATCCTCGCCGAACGCATGTGTGTGGATCCGGGCATTGGGTTTGGAAAAACGGCCGATCACAATCTGCAGCTGCTCAAAGCCATTCCCAGACTGCAGGCCGAACTTCAGCGACCCGTTCTGATCGGCCATTCTCGCAAACGGTTCCTCTCGAAGATCCTCGGTCGCAGCGTTGAAGAGCGTGAGTCCGGAACTGTGGGTGTCTCCATCGCGCTGGCCCAACTGGGAGTTGACATTCTGCGCATTCACGACGTCCGCAGTGTGCGCGACGCTTTGGTGGCCTGGGATACGATTCGAGTCTGAGTGACCTACGACACTGGTTACTTCAAACCATCCGGCAACTGATAAACCGTCGCAATCTCTTCGGGCGTCAATGCGCGATCAAAGATGGCCAGATCATCAAAGTCACCGATGTAACTGATCCCCAGCATGATGGCCGCTTTGGACGGATCCCAGGAAAACTGCAGCGGATGTTTGAGCGTCCCCTGTTTCTTACCATTCAGATACAAGGTGGCTGTTGATGCGGCGTTGTCCGATGCGTTGATATTTTCAAATGCGTAAACCACATGCGTCCATTCGTCGCTGCGGAACGGTGGCTTCACAACGGGAACCATCGGACGATCGGTCTCAGCGACCTGCTCCCAGGCCGTGTTCTTTGGATTCCAGAACTTGTAATTGGAAAACACACCCAGACGGAATGTGCGAGGCAGCTCCTTATCGAAGTCCACAAAGAAAGCCGCGTCGTTCCATGTCTTGTCGGTGATCTGAATCGGGTCGCAATACCCGGGTTTTAGATCCTTATCGGGATCCACCTTCAGCCAGAAAGAGACCGTGCCGGACCAGTCTTTTTCTTTGAAGCCCGCATTGGCACCTTTATAGAAAATGACCTGTGGCGAATTGTCTTTGAAACGCAACGCATCCCCAAACCGCCCTGCCCCGCTGACGATGGAAACATCGGTCCGATGATTTCCGGCGACCTCCGATTTTCGCTCGAGACTGTCCGAGGTATACAGAGAACGATCGACCCCTATCCTCGCATCCGTTCCGCCATCAAACGGCGCATGAAAAATCAGCGATTTGGAAACCGCCTCCGGCGGCGCTGCCACGCAGACATTGCTGCCAACTGCAAAGCCCGTCACAAAACAGGCTGCCAGCCTAAGGATCCATCGGCTCATGATTTCGTACCCTTCAGTGAACAGCTTCTTTGCCTGGCTGTTTCGTGAGACTGTGCTGATACTCGGAACTTCCGCTCAGTCTGCCAGTCTAGCCGGACGGCCAGATAAGGAAAATCACTTCAGGAGCATTCAGGATTTCCTGAACCGACTGTGTCGAGGTACTGAAAGATCTTCAAGAATGTCAGCCCCGAGTCACCCTCGCCTGGTATTTCAATCATCAGCGATGCCGGGCCGTGAACGATCGCTTGAACTCGGCCCGTCAGAGATGTGCTGTGTCCCCGTGCTGGAACACCCGTGCTGGAACATCCCCCGTCGCAAAAGTCTGTCGATCCATCAGGTTTCCGTCCGGCTTGCCCAGGCGGAACCAGCGATGGAAAGGCATGGCCAATGGATACTCTCCATTCGTAGCTTCCGCCCGGATGAACCGGACGGTGAGCTGAGGTGAGCTGGTTGTTTCTGTATGACTGTGACACGAACGTGTTGGATCCGTCGTTTGGCAAAGTCGTGATCGTGCTGGATGAGCGGCTGGCCGGGGAAGCGGATCAGAATGTTTGATGAAAGCGCCACGCTGAACGTACCGGCGATTGCAGATAGAATCAGAGGCAGAAGGCACGGCGGGCATGGACGACCGCGGCGCCGGAAGGCATGGATGGCTGGGATTTGGCTTGAACTCGGGTTACTATGAAGCCCTGTCACTTAGCGAAAGGAATCTGTTGTGCCAAGAAAGATTCGGGAACTCATCGCTGATTTGGAGGCAGCAGGATTCGAGAACCGCGGTGGAAAGGGGAGCCACCGAAACTTTGTCCATAACAACGTTACCAGAGCGGTTACTATCTCGGGGCAAGGCGGCGACGATGTATCAGGAACGAGCCGTTGCCAAAGCAATCAAGGAATCAAAATCATGAAGGCGGCCTCAAGATACGTTAAGCTGGTCGAATGGTCTGACGAAGATCAGTGTTTCGTTGGCAGTTGCCCGGGCCTCTTTTACGGTGGTTGCCATGGGGACGATGAAAAATCGGTCTTTGCTGAACTTTGCCAGATTGTCGAAGAAACTGTGAAGGTTTACGAAACTGAAAAACGGCCCTTGCCGCCCGCTACGTCCGGGTATGACTGGGCAAATACGATTGCGAATACAACAGCGACAAGTTGAGGCACCGGGAACACAAGGACCACCCTCCTTGTAGTAATACGTCGAGCTCAGTATACGTTTTACGTGAAAGCCATTTGCTTCAGGATGGAGAGTTCACTGAAGCTCGCGATTCACGGCGAGTCATGCGGAAGGCTTGCCGAGATGGGGCCAGGCCTGCTTCACCGCGGAAGCGTTTGCGGAAGTTCTTGACGAAATCGACCCACGTCTCGGCACTGCAGTCCAGACGCTCCAGGATCGGTGCACACTCCGCCGGAATCGCGCCGACTTTGTCCTTGCGAATCTGTCGACCGGTCCAGTCCAGCAGTTTCAAATACTGGTCCAGAGTCATCGACAGGCAACCCTTGTTGCTGGCTCGCCGCACGGTAATCTTCTCTCGCACCTTCTTCCGCGGCGGATCTAAAGCGATCGGAGCCAGCCAGCCGGCTTTCTGGCCATGCTCGATGCGCACATCCTGAGCATCCGCCGTCGAAACCTCGGCCGCAGCCGCTCGATCTTCTATCCGCTCCTTTACGCTCGTGAAGTCACTGTTCTCAGGTGTTGCCGCAATGCCAGCTCGTACGGGATTCAAATCCACATACGCCATGCAGGCCGCAATTGCCGTTTCATCAAGCAAAATTTGTGCACGAAATCGACCTTCCCAAAATCTTCCGGAAACCTGGTCGTCCTTATTCCCTCGTCGCGCAATCGGCTCGGCCAGACAACGCATGAACCACGAAATATCCTTCAGCCGACGACGCTTTTCCTTCAGGCCGCTGGTGTCGTTGCGAATGGCGTTGAGGTCGAACTCTGTGGGCTCCGCAGGTGTTCCGTTTTCGTTTCTTCGCTGAGGAAACAAACGCCACCACCGCAGAGCAACCTCGTCATCGGACCACGCTTTCACAATATCCGGCCGAGTTCTCACGACAACATGCAGATGATTGCTGAGCACCGCAAAGCTGAGGATATCCAGAGCGAAGATCCCGGCCAGTTCTTCCAGCCGCTCTCGGATCCACTCTTTCCGGTGCGAGTAATCTCTTCCGGATCT
>QWOO01000156.1 GCA_003669615.1 Planctomycetota bacterium | reverse complement strand
GGCTCAGCTTCGCGGAGTATCAATGACCTCTCGTACTTTTTTGGCGAGGCTGAGTGGTGTGAAAGGTTTCTGGATGAAAGCGTGGGCCGCCTCAGCCACTCCATGCCGCAGAACGGCGTCGTCAGTGTAACCGCTCATGAACAGAACTCGCAGCTCGGGGCGATGCTTACGCACGGCGTCGAGTAACTGTCGACCGCCCATTTTGGGCATCACCACATCGCTGATGAGTAAGTGAATTTCGCCAGGGTACGTCTGGGCCTGCTGCAGGCCCGCTACACCATGGTCGGCTTCGAGAACATGATAGCCTTGTGTTTGCAGTGCGATACGAGTGATTCTGCGAACGGCTTTATCGTCCTCAACCAGCAGCACGGTTTCAGTTTCTCGGCTGGCGTACCGAGTGGAATCGTCAACCGTCTTGGACGGCGGGTCCATGATGAGAGGCAATAGGATCTGGAAAGTGGTGCCAATACCAATGTCGCTTTGAATTGAAATCTTTCCGCCATGCTGTGTGACGACCCCATGCACCACGGCCAGTCCCAGGCCTGTTCCTTTACCAACACCTTTGGTGGTAAAAAACGGTTCGAAGATCTTCTTCTTAACCTCATCGGACATTCCCTGTCCCGTATCGCTGACCGACAGGCAGGCCCATTCAGCCCCCGAACCCTCAGCGGATAAGACTGTTGATATTTCGATCGTCAGCCGCCCACCCGTCGGCATGGCGTCGCGAGCATTGACGACCAGATTCATGATGACCTGGTCAAGTTGCCCGTGATCTGCCTTGATGGTAATCGGCTTTGGGGCCATGAGCACCGCCATAGAAATGTCTTCGCCAATCAGTCGTTGCAGTAGTTTAGCGGAGTTGGAGACCAGTTCCTTCAGATCAATCAGCCTCGGTGCCATGACTGCCTTGCGACTGAAAGCGAGAAGCTGCTCAGTGAGGCGGGCAGCCCGTTCTGCCGCGTCGTGGATGGTCGCGATCGAATCGCGGCGTTTGTCTCCCACCGGAATGTCCGACATCATCAGAAGTTCGCAGTACCCTAAGATAATCGTCAGCAGGTTGTTGAAGTCGTGCGCTATTCCACCGGCCAGCCGCCCGACCGCTTCCATCTTCTGAGCCTGGATAAACTGCGACTGCAGGCGTTGACGCTCGGTGATGTCTCGCAGAACACCGGTAAAATAACGCTTACCTTCGAGTGAGAACTCGGTTACGGTTAAATCTGCCGGGAAGTGGGTGCCATCACGCCGCAGACATTCGACCTTGCGGCCGATACCGATCACCTTAGCTACCCCGGTTTTGAGGTAACTGAAAACGCAGCCTTCATTCTCCTGGGTGAACGGCTCATGCATGATCGCCCTGACGTTGCGTCCAATCAATTCGTCTTCGGTGTACCTGAGTTGACGAGCGGCTGCCGGGTTTGCTGAACCAATCACTCCTTCTTCATCGATAGTCAGGATCGCGTCCTGGACGCTGTTCAGCACCGAGCGGAGCAATTGCGTTGCTCGCTCCCGCGGCGTGAGGTCAGACAGGGCGACGAGAGTGGCCGGTTGGCCGAATCCATTGATAGGAGCGGCGACCGAGTAAACCGGAATAGTCCGTCCATCTTTGCGGAAGACTCGTTTTTCAAATCCTTGTGCCACCGTGCCGGATTGCGACATCAGTTCGTGCCGTCGATGAATTGCGTCATGGGCGGATGGATGGGCGATGTCGAAAGGACTGCTTTCCAGAAGTTCTTCGACACTGTTCGCCCCGATCAGTTTGAGGAAGGCCGGATTTGCGTAGAGAATCCTGTCGTTGGCGTAAACAAAGATCGCCGTCGGGAGAAGATCGACCAGTTGCCGATAACGCGTCTCGCTTGCTCGCAGTGCTTCGGTTGCAGCAACACGTTCACTGATGTCGATCGAGATGCCGGTCAGGCAAAGCGGAGATCCGTCGGCCGCCCTGTCGAGGTAGCCGTATTCTTCCAAAGTGACGATGGCTCCATCGGGGCGGACAACACGAAATTCGTTTCGATACTCGGCGCCACTCGCCAGGCAGGCTGAGAGTCGTGAATCAAATTCCAGCAGATCGTCCGGGTGGACGTTCCCGCGAACGTCATTCAAAGTGCCAAGTCGCTCAGCATTCACAGGCAAAGCCGGCTCGTTACTAAAATACCGAGTGACCACGTCATTCGCGATGTCCCAGGTGAATGCGATAGAACCTGCAGCCTCAAGTACCAGCCGGAGTCGCCGCTCGCTGGCTCGCAGAGTCTCGTCGACCTGCTTACTCGCTGTGATATCGTTCACATAGCCATGCCAGAGCACAGAGCCGTCGGAGAGTCGCACAGGAGCGGAGCAGCCTTCGACCCAGATCTCACCCAGCACGGGGCTGTGTACCCGAAATTCACTTTGCCATAAGGTCATCGACTTTGCCGATTCAGCAACCGCTGCCTGCACGTGCTCGACATCATCCGGGTGGATCGTTGAAAATACTCCTGCGGCGTCCCTGGCCAGAGCGGCTGGCGAAATGCCATAGATGGCTTCGATGCGCGGACTGGCGTAGGGCATCGTCACTCGGCCGTCCGGGGTGAGTTGAAATGAGCAGATCGCGACCGGCACAGCTTCCATCAGCTTCTCAAATCGGTCGCGTTCAGTCTGGAGTTGCTGTTTTGCAAGGACCATGTCGGTAATATCCTGGTCGGTCCCTTCGACCAGGATAATTCCTCCGGCTGTGTCTCGTGTCGCGCGGGCGCGACTGTGGATCCAGAGGCATTGCCCATCTGGCCGGATGATTCGCATGTCATTGGCGAACTCGCTGGCTCCGGCCTTCAGTGCTTCGACTCGCGCAATCGCGATACCTCGATCATCCGGATGAAGGAGCGAGAGAAACGCTTCGAAGCTTGGCTGTAAGGATCCGGGTTTCAATCCGAATAACTCGAACTCGGCATCCGACCATGAGACCCGATCGGTCGCCGGTTCCCAGTTCCAGCTTCCCGAACGAGCAATCCTTTGCGCCTCCTTGAGGCGACTTTCGGTCTCGCTAAGAGTCAACTTGGTCTGCTTCAGATCGTCGATGTCAGTGCAGGTCCCCACCCACGACTCAATTTCGCCCGCTGCATTGCGGATGGGGAGTTGGCGGACCATGTGCCAACGGGACTCACCGTCAGTTTGTCTTATCCGCATTTCAAAAGTTCGGGGCATGCCGTTTTGAAGGACAAGCGACCATTCACTCACGGCATGAGAGACATCATCCGGGTGGAGTACATTCTGCCAGGACCACCCCACCAGATCGGCCTCTGCCGCGCCGGTGTATTCGACAGCCTTTGAGTTCAAGTGAGTCACGGCACCGTCCGGACTGGCTGTCCAAACGATTTGTGGGATGGCGTTGGTTAATTCGCGGTACTGTTCCTCCTTGAAACGCAGTGCGTCGTCGATGGCTTTCCGCTTGGTTATGTCACGAGCGACACCGATTAGCCCTGAGACCGTCCCGGTTGCATCGCGGAGCGGCGCCTTTATCACATGGTTAGTGCGTTTCTCACCTGCGGAGGTGATTGTTTCCTCCAGATTGGCCACTTTGCCTCCGGCCATCGTTGCACGATCATTGGCGATGATGCGTTCGGCATCTGTGGCTTCGAGCAGTTCAGTGTCGTCACGCCCAAGAACCTCATCGACAGGTCTGCCTATCAACCTCGCCGCAGCTTCATTAACCAACACATATCGTCCGTCACAATCCTTAACGAACACGGCATCCGTCGTGCCTTTGATGACGGCCCGCAGCAGAGTTTCGGATCTCTGGGCGACGGCAACCTCACGCTTGACCAACCAGTGCAGCAACATGGCCGTGATCGCCACGAAGATTGTGCCTTTGATTGCACTGGCAAGAAATGGATAGCTTTCAGTGTACCCGAGCCAGATCAACGCCCAATCGCTGAGCCAGATCCACAACACGGCAAAAGAAGCGTAAAATCCTGCGATACGCAAGGGCGCTCGGCCAAGTCCGATCGACGGTTGACTGGGCATGGCTAAGATGAGTCCGCAAAAGAAATCGTCTGAGTCTCAACCGCCTATTCCACCGCTCAGTCGTGCCGTTTAATTTATGTCGTCGCAGAAATCGCGTCCAGCCGGCGAACTGAGTTACTTCCTTAATTCTTTGACCAGAAAAAGCAGCCAAGGCCAGCGCGCACTGGGCTGTCGTGGCAAGATGGGACAGCTTGCGCTATCGTGAAGTTTGGAGTATACCTCCGCAGTATACCTCCGCAGCATACGAACTGTCATTCTGAGCGGAGCGAAGGATCTCGCTTCCACCGCACAGCAGCATCCACGGAAAGACCGGCCCTGATTCAGCCGTGGGAGGTGCGGGAGATTCTTCGCTAAGGAACAGTCCCGAAATAACATCCGGTTTTTACTGAGGCGAGAAATCACAACCCGAAACGTCAGTGAGGCATTTATGCAAACACTGCCTAAAACGCAATCCCACGCTGACGCTTCGGGTTGGGATGGAAGCTAAACTCGCAACTTCAAAACTGACACTTCGGGTTGTGATTTAGGGAACTTATTTCGGGACCGGTCTGGATCGCCCGGATCTCTGACGCCATCAAATCCGTCCTCATGATCGTTCGCCAGGGCATCAAAAAAAGAATCGCCTCGCACAAGCCCGCTGCCCCTCTTCTCTGCTGCCTGTCTTTCAGTCAGAGCACCGATTTTTCGCAGCAGGATTGTGATCAGCACACGCCACAGATCGTCTCGCCCGTGAACCGAATTCAGCCGGCCGGCTTCCGCAGCGTGCACAAAGCTGTTGATCGCACTCAGAGCCAGATCTACCTCGTCAACAGCGGGCCGATGCTGACCGGCCAGACGAGTGCGGGCAATTATCAACAGTCGACTGTAGACCGCATTCCAGAGTTCGCGGCAGGCGTCCTCGTTGCGAGCCCCCTGGATCTGAGCGAAGATGTGACTGAGTTTGGCAGCGTCGTCGTGGTGCAAGATCAAAACATCCCACAAGGTGCATGTCCGGCGACCGATCAATCAAAAAACAGGAGCCGCCTTCGAGGTCGGCGGCTCCTGTTTTATCTTAAAGATCAATTGCCGAGCATGTGGACTCATTGATGTGGAACATCTGATGGAAGGCCACATCATCGCTCTGTCAGCAATGCTTAAACAAACGGCGTCTTGCCTGGAATGGCAACTGGTGGCACAGGGTTCTCGGCCCACTCATAGGCTGCCGGGCTAAGGTTCTCTTTCGAGTTCATGACACCGTCCCAGGTCAGTTTCTGGCCCGTATAAGCTGCCATACGACCGGCGATGGCCAGCATGGTGCTCTTGCTCATGTAGTCGCCGTTATTGATCGGGTTCTTAGCACGGATGCTGGCGAACAGTTCGTTGTGTTCGAGCTGGTACATGTCACCATCAGGTCCGTCGTATTTCCAGATCACATTGCCCTGATGGTCACTGATCTTGTGAGCCATCACGTCGATCGTACCCTTGGTGCCGAAGATATAGTCTTCGACTTCGTTCTCGCAATTGGACCAGTGACGGCAGCGAGCGAACGCTTTGACTCCGTTTGCCCACTGATAGACGATGTCGAAGTGGTCGTAGATGTTGCCGTACTTCTCATCGGTGCGGACCTGACGTCCACCGGAACCGCTGATTGTTGCAGGAGCTTCGTCCTTCATCGCCCACATCATTTTGTCGAGACTGTGAATGTGCTGTTCGACGTTAAAATCGCCCGACAACCAAGTGTAGTAGTACCAGTTGCGAAGCTGGTATTCCATTTCGGACTTACACTCATCACGCTGACGACGTGGATCCCAAACACCGCCGGTCATGTAGCTGCACTGCATGGCCACGATATCACCAATCGCGCCGTTCTGAAGCTGCTCAAAGGTGGCCTTCTTGCCCGGGTGATAGCGCCAACACAAACCGGAGACCAGAGACAGGCCTTTCTCTTTGGCCTTTTCTGAAGATTCAATAACCGACCGCACGCCGGGCGCATCCACGGCAACGGGCTTCTCGCAGAAGATATGTTTGCCGGCTTCCACGGACGCTCGCAGATGTTCCGGACGGAAATGAGGAGTCGATGCCAGCAGCACGACATCGCAGTTATCGATGACTTTTTTGTACGCATCGAAACCGACGTAGCACTGGTCGTCGGTTGCGGTCACTCGTGCGGGCTGACCTTCTTTATTGAACATGCGAGACAACTGGCGGCGTCCGCGCGTCACAGCGTCTTCGAATACGTCGCCAAGGGCAAGGGGTTCTGTTGCAGGATCCGCGTTCAATGCCTGCTCGGCCGCTCCGGTTCCACGTCCGCCTGCCCCGACGAGTCCAACTTTCAGGAGATCGCTGCCACCCGCGAACGCGCCCGCATTCAATGTCGCTGGCACTGCACTTAGAGCCGCAGCGCCTGCTGCAGATGCGGCGAGAAAGCTTCTTCGCGAACCGGCGAAGTCCTGACTGGATTTGTCCATGATCACTAACTTTCAAAACTTAGGGCGGGAAACACTGGCGGGGCGGCATTTAGACGCCGCTTTGTTCCATGAGAGTGACCAGGCGAAGGCTTTCGGTCAAGGGTTCCCACAAACTTCGTGGTCAAGTCTTTCGAACGAGTGCCGGCACCGCTGAAAAAAACTACATCAATCTCAGGCCTCTGCCGCATTTTCCGGCGTTAACACGCGCAGCACACTGGCAATTGATCATTCCTCAACCAACAATAGAGTGGCAGAAAATGCACGAGGATGCATCACAGGCTTATGCGTGAATTTGGCCCGCAGCATTCGGCGTGTTGAAATGTCAATCCTTGTTGGGTCAGAGCGGTTCTTCAGGCGAGGTGTCTCATGCGTGTTTGGATTCGAACAGTGGCTGTGCTGCTTCTTTCGTCTGTCACAGGCTCTGGCCTTTCTGCGCGGGAGTGGACGGACGCCTCGGGCACCTACAAGTTTGACGGCGATCTCATCGCGGCGACTGAAGATACGATCGTGCTTCGCCGCATGAAGGGCGAGCTTGAAGCTTACGAGACGAAACAGCTGAGTGAGGCTGATCGGGAATTCGTCAAACAGCATCTCGAAGAGAAGAAGACGGCTACCAACCCGGAAGAAATGCAAACATGGACAGGCCGTGACGGATACAAGATTCGCGGTCGAGTCATCGGCTACGGACGCCAGTCCGTCACGCTAACGCATGAACGAGGCAAGACTACCATTAACAAGAAGCCGATCGAAGAGATTGATCAGTTTTACCAGTTTATGATTCCAAAGATCGTTGCGGAGTATGATGATGAAAAGGTAAAGACTGTCGAAGATCTGTCTCTTTGGGGTCGCAAGCTGCGAGGCAAGCAGAAGACTTTCGCTGTGGACGGAGTGCTGATGCGACTTGAGAACGCCGAGAAAGTCGCTGTCCCGCTGTTTCTGTTTTCTCCTGAAGAGCGTGATCTGCTGGAACAGGGTTGGGACAAGTGGGCTTCTGAGACTACCAGGGAAGACGAAAAACGCCGTGAAGAATTTCTCGCGCAGGCTGCTGCCAATGAGTACCAGCAACAACGCGACGCCGCCAACCAGCGAATTCAGATGATGCAATTGGAAATGCTGGCAGTGAACGCCGGGATTGCTCAGATCTGGGAAGTTGTTCTGGTCCCTCAGCCTGGCGTGCCGGCTCGCCCAATGTCGGTCATGGTTCCTGCACAAGACAGTCAGGCCGCTCGACTACTGGCTCAGCAAAGGTATCAGGGCTTTGTCGCAGGAGCAGTTCGTCAGGTCAGCTTTTAGTGGTCTTACAGCTTTGAGCCGTTGCGCCAGGCCAGACTGGCCTACGGCAAAATCCGATTGACACCAAAACGCGATTGGGACTAAAAGAGTGTTGTCGGTTGACGCAAACGGAATTGCGCGCCCGGCAGAAGTGGTTCAGAATGCGTCCGCATTTGTGCTGCTTAGGGAATAACTCTTCGATGGAGCGACGAAATGCGTCTGACTGCAATCGCACTTCTGGCGGCCGTAGCGGTCACAGGCTGTGGATCTGACTCAAAGAATGCGGAATCTCGATCCGCCGGCATTGAACTGTCGATTCCCAATACCAGCCAGCCGAAGCCATCTGCCGATGCCGCTAAGGCGACCATCAACCAGTACTCTGAAGCAGTACGCCAGTTGATCCAGAAGGCCAACGCCGGAGTGGTCGCGGGACGCAACAACGTTGCCATCGAATCGCTCAGTCAGGCCATCGGGATCACACCTGAAGACGCGACATTGTTTCGAATGCGAGCGGACGTTTATGCACTGCAGGGAGAAAACGCGAACGCTCGCGCTGACTTCAGCACAGCCGTGCGTCTGGCTCCTTCGAATCCGGATCTGCTGAATTTCCGCGGCTATTTCCTGATGTCTCAGGGTCTGATGGATGAGTCTCGCAAGGACTTTGACCAGGCCATTGAGCTCAATCCGAAACACGCGGCGGCTTTGAATAATCGCGGACTGCTGGCGCTCACCAACAAAGACTATAAAGCCGCTGATACGGACTTCAGCAGTGCCATTGATGCCGACCGAAAGTTTTCCGACGCCTGGAACAATCGCGGCTTTGCACGCATGAAGCTGGAACAGTACGAACCGGCGATGTCGGATATCAAGCAGGCTTTGCATCTAAAAGACGACTATGTCACCGCATGGAATAATTGCGGACTGGTCGCCATGCTGCAACAGAATTTTGAAGAAGCCGAGCAGGCGTTCGCTCGTGCGATGCAGATTGATCCCATGGATCCACGTTGGGTCAACCATCATCGAGCCGCATTGATCAAGCAGAACCGTTTCGCAGAGGCTCAGAAGGATGCTCAAAAAGTTGAATGGCTGAATCAGCTGACAGCTTTGACACAGCAGGCTGGCCGGAACGCTCGAGATCCTCGCACCTGGATTGGTCGCGGGGAACATCTGATGCATGGCAAACAGTTTGGAGCTGCGATTCAGGACTTTTCCAGAGCACTCACTGTCAGCCCGGGGAATCCAGTTGCACTGTTTGATCGAGCTACCGCGTGGGCTCGCATGGGCGACTTTCAGAAGGCGATGATCGACTGCGACGAATCGCTTGTCGCGCAGCCATCGAAGGAAGGTTACTCACTTCGTGGTGAACTTTGGCTGCAGTTGGACAACCCGGGTCAGGCCATCGAAGATTTTGAAACGGCTGGCCGATTTGATGACCAGGTCGCTCAGGCCTATGAGAAGAGGGCAGAAAAGCGTCGAGTTGCCGGCGAGACTGCGGAAGCTGATGCGGATACTGCGAAGGCTAAAGAGTTGCGAGATGCGATGGCGACTAAACCGGCCACCGAAAAAGGACCTACGAGTTCTGCAGAGGGTTTCGACCCGGCCAGCTCGGTTCAATAGTCCATCCAGATTCCGGCCCCGACGAGATTTTCCCAACGGTCGAAGAATTCGTACTGCAGCGAGGGGCCGTTGTAGTAGTTCAGCCCGAGTCGCAGACGTCGTTTCGTTTCGACGCCCTGCCATCCCCAGCCGGTCACGACATTCGCGCCCGGACTTGTTCCAAATTCCTGACGCCAGTGGCCGTTCACAGCAAAGAACGGAGCTCCGCTGGCGGGAGTTTGTGCTTTCGGAGCGTACTCTGTTCCCAGTTGAAGTTCGAGTGGTTCGGCACCACCTTCGACTCCTAACGCATAACCGAGTTCGCCGTAGATGCGGGTGATGTCTGAGAGATCGTATGACACACCGGCCAGCAGTGAATCACGAACGTAGTTGATGCGATTGAAGGCCGGGTTTGCAATGAGAAACTCGTCGCCGACGTGCGAGCTGATGTGATAGTATCCAGCACGGTAAGCGAAGCGATCTCTTCGCCACGTTCCGTAAAGTCCGACGCGGTAGTCTGATCCCTCCAGCATCGTGCTTTCTTCGTCCGGCAGAACGCGGGCGAACACGGCGCCTTCGAGATCCAGCTGAAACGCGTCTCCATTGGGATCGCACGTGTCGCTTTTTCGGATGAGCCCCACGCGGCCACCGAGCACCGCATCCCACACTTTGCGTTTGCTTCGAGTATCATACAAAGACAGGAACTGCATGCGGGGCTCTTTTTCGCCCGCGAGGTACGTTCTGTAAAGCAGCCCTTTGGGAAGCACCTGCCAGCACACGTTCTGGTGGTTCTGGTCGGGAGGACATTCTGCGAAGACGCTTTGAGGCGACATGGGCTGATGTCGAATGGACTGCTGAAACGGATCCGACTCGAGATCTGAACCAGGATAACTTGCGGGCTCAGCAGGCTTGGGAAGTGACGAAGCAAGCAAGGGCTCGGACACAGCAATCACGCGAGTCGCCGAGTTTCGTGAAGCCTGCTCTGGGCTTTGTGAATACTCAGACAGATCAAACTCCGCGTCATCCTGTGTGCTGTCTTCGGATTTTGCCGCGGATCTCGGTTTGCGAGATTCTCGCAGGGGATCGAGCCAGCTCCGTGGACTGGATGCTGCGTTCTCTGCCACAAAGTCCAGGGAGGCTCGGCCCGAAAGCACGTCGGCCTTCAAAGAATTTGCAACCAGCGACGTCGCCGCCAGTGCAGGAATCAGCAGGCATGTGAAACGCAAAGCGGATGTCCAGGAGAGCGTTGATGCTTCCGGATTTGGCTTCGGCGTTGAATTCGCCTGGTTTGTTTTTAGGTGTATGCAAGTCACGAAAAACGTCCCTGTTCCCTTGTCCAGACAGAGTCGAATCAATCGAACAGCCTGAAAGGTCTATGTCGAAGATTTCGGTTTCGGCGGTGGGACGTTGTGAGACAGGACGCATGGGTTTTGCCTTTTCTGGCGGCGTCAGTCCGGTCAGTAAAGCTGTACGGATTCTGCAGCGCTGAACCGAAAAGCTGTGCGTTATGCAGCTCAAGGACACCGGCAGGATCCGCCACAGTGGCATGTGCGGATGTGGTTTTGGGCACGGCTCTGGTTGCGAGATGCGCCTGTCATCCTGACGCTTCGGGTTGTGATAAAGACCCGGGTTTTCGAACGCGTGGACAACCGCAGGCCTGAATAGCGCAACTTCAAAAAAACGAAGCGAGGCCCATCATATTCAGTGCTTGAGACCGATGTGCATCGAGCGGGAAACGATAGTCGCCTTTCGCTCCGCGAAAGTTGCGAATCCGCTTCTTTCGCAGAGCGAAAGGCGACTTTACAAAGCCGCGCGATGCTTAGTTGGTCGTCTTCTCCAGGGCTTCCATCACGACGTTCAAATGTGCGGGCAGCCATTTCAGAGTTGTAGCGACGCCATGTCCCATCACTGTCGTTTCCACTTCCTGCCCCAGCGAAGTTCTCTGGCCGGAGGGGATGTAATCGATCAGCATGTTAAGTCCGTCGGAGTGGCATCGTGTTCCCAGTTTCCATCGCTCACACGCAACGCGAAGGGCTTTCGAGAAGATCAGCGAAGTGTCCAGCCCACATGCCGGTTCGGGCAGATTGGCTTCCAGCAGCGCGGAAAGGCGTTCGTTGGAAGATAATGACATCGCCGACGGAACATCGGTTCCTGCGATGGCGAAGGCCTGCACCCAGTCTCCCCACGTCGCTGCCAGCATGTCTTTCACAGCGTGCGGCGGAAACAGCGGCATCGTGAGAAATGGTTGCTCCGGATCGTACGGGCGATGGAAAAGGACATGCGCCAATTGGCAGCATCCCGAGTTATCCCAGCCGTATCGAACGGGCGTTCCGAACGTCACGATGACCACTTTCTCAGCCAGCGGATGCGGCGTCGGCGCGGAGGTTAGTGCCAATCGAACAGCTTTCCAGTGTTCACCGACCTGTGCGCCTGCGGCTGTGAAAAATGCTTGCACAGACTCGCGATCATTGGCCAGCAGATTCGTCAGCAATGCAAACGCATTGCCGGCATGCGAATGACCCCAGTAGAGAATCTTCTGCCGGTCCGGCAGTGGCCTTTGCAGCAGTTGATGCAGCAACCGCACGGCAAGATCGGCCCGTGCTAGATGATGATTTTGGCTGGACCAGCTGGGTTCCATCACTTCGATCTGAGGATCATCGCCCACGAGTTCCTGAAAGGTGTCTCGAAATCCTGCGGTATAGTTCCCGATGTCTTGGACGAAAGACTCCGTCATCGGCCTTACGTTTTCTCGGAGCGTGTCGGCAATTGCTGCGAGCTGCGCACCGATGACAGGAATTCCCTCACCAAGTGACTGAAACATTTCCGCGACCCCGATTGGGTCGTCGCCCACGAACGTGCCATGCACGAGGACGACTCGCCCAATTCCATGTCGCGTATGAAGGCTGTGAAAGGCTCCCGGCACGACATCCTGGCTCGCAATCTTTTTCACCACGGGCTTCAGCACAGGGGTCGTGGGATAGATCTGATGCTGAAATTGATTTTTGCGAGGCATACGAGACTCTTCACCGAGATGTTGCCCGGCGGCAGAAGCGGGACGAGTGATAGACAGGCAGAGGCCGCCGCTTCTGTCGCACATCGGTCGTAAGAATGGACCGTTGCATGTGCATCAGGACGACTGTGTCCACAGACTGGAAATTCAGACCTGTCCGTGCTGCTCTTCTGAAAGTGGGAAATCGAATGGGCGGAGTTTGGATGCAAATGACAGCTCAGAGTCTACCCAGGCGGTTTTCCGACGACAAATGCCCGGGGGGGAACGAAATTCCGAGGCCACCGAGTCATCTATCTCCCACTTTCAATGAATACCCGTCTTCGCCTACACTCCCGCGTCCATTTCGGCCTCCATGTTTTGTTGATACGAGCCCAATACGTTGGCTTTCCCTTCTTCCATAGCAGTACTCGGGTCGACCGGATCGATCGGAACCAGCTGCCTCGACGTGATTCGAATGCATCCCCTGCGCCTGCGCGCGACGGGACTTGTCGCACACCGCAGCATTGAGCGGCTCTGCCAGCAGGTGTCAGAATTTCAGCCTCGCTGGGCGGTGGTCGGATCGACAGACGTCGCATTGCCCTCGTGGCCTGACACTCGAAATGGCGGGCCTGCAAGTCAGGTCACGTGGTATCAGGGACTGGAGAAGGTCTCACAGCTGATTCAGAGTGCGGACATCGATACGGTTGTCTGTGCGATGGTCGGCGCCGCCGGACTGCCGGCCACGTGGGCGGCCGTTGATTCTGGCAAGCGAGTCGCTTTGGCCAACAAAGAGTCGATGGTCATCGCTGGTGAAGTGATCATGCGGCGAGCTGCGGAAACGGGAGCTCAGCTGATTCCTGTCGACAGCGAGCACAGCGCAATTTTTCAATGCCTGCAGGCCGGTCGTCGAGCCGATTTGCGACGCGTTGTGCTGACAGCCAGTGGTGGGCCCTTCCGGGGTTATTCCCGAGAACAGCTGCGGGACGTGACGCCCGAAATGGCTTTAAAGCACCCGACATGGAATATGGGGCCCAAGATTTCGATCGATTCGGCCACTATGATGAACAAGGCGTTGGAGATCATCGAAGCGAAATGGCTGTTTGGGCTGTCCGCTGCTGAGATCTCCGTGGTTGTTCATCCCCAGTCGTATGTCCATTCCCTGGTGGAGTTTCAGGATGGTTCTGTAATTTCGCAGATGTCACCACCGGACATGAGACTGCCGATTCAGTATGCTTTGCTGTTTCCGGAACGGCCCCCCGGGCCGGCTCGAAAACCAGACTGGACTCAACCTCAAACTTTGGAACTTCTTCCTCCCGATCTGGATGCCTTTCCGGCACTGAGACTGGGATTTGAAGTGGCAGAGCGAGGCGGAACATGCGGCGCTGTCCTGAATGCCGCCAACGAAGTAGCCGTGTCACGATTTATGAATCGCGAACTGCCATTCTTCCGGATTACTCAGGTTGTTGAAGACGTACTAAACCACCATCAATTCGATGCTCATCCGTCGATGGAGCAATTGCTCCAGATCGACCGCTGGGCTCGGGAGGAAGCAGCTCGGTGGAAAACCTAGCCTTTGAAATTTTCGCGGCGACTGATCTCAGTGCCGTGTTCACGAAACTTCTGAACATCCTGTCCGTCGTGCTCGGCCTGGGACTCGTGATTTTCTTTCATGAGCTCGGGCACTGCGCCGTTGCCAAATGTTGCAACGTGCATGTCGAACGCTTCAGCATCGGCATTGGTCCCATTCTCTGGAGTCGTCAGAAAGGCGAAACCGAGTACGCTCTTTCCGCGCTGCCATTTGGCGGCTACGTGAAGATGCTGGGTCAGGACGATATGGACCCCAATCAGATGACCAGTTCGGAGATTGCCGAGAACCCTCGGTCTTACTCCGCGAAGTCAGTCCCACAGCGGATGGCGATTATCTCTGCCGGCGTGATCATGAATGTGATTACCGGGTTCCTGTTTTTCTCAACCTGCTATTTCTTCGGCGTTTATGAGCCATCACCGGTTGTGGGCTCGGTCATTCCTGGCTTTCCAGCATGGCAAGCCGGCATTCGTCCGGGCGATCGCATCACTGCGATTAACGGTGAAGCCATTCGTAGTTTCAGCGACTTGCAGGAAGCAGTCATTCTGTCTTCGGGCGACGTAGCGCTCGAAGGGATGCACGACGATGGGACTTCTTTCAGCGAAGTCCTGACGCCTTTGAAGTCTTCCCCCGGACGTTCCGTGGGAATTCGACCGGGTGCGACAACCGCGATTGCAGACACTATCGAAAAGCCGGAACTGATTTCAGATGCCGGTTTGCCGCTGGAGAAAGCGTCCGAAGAATTTCTGCCAGGCGACAAGATCATTGCGTTGCGTCCGTCACCACTGGCCACAGAAACGCCTGCTGACGCAGCGGCTGCCGTCGCAGAGAAGCCCGGCGACGCTGTTCGCCCCATGCTGTTTTCCGAGCTTCGATATGTGACCGCACGTGATGCTGACCGCGAGTTGATTTACACGGTCGAGCGTCACGACAAAGATGCAGAAGGCAAGAAATCCAAAACGGCAAAGATGGTCGAGATCACCGTACCGCCGTCCGAGATTCGTTCAATCGGCTTGTGGATGGCCATGGGGCCGATCAAGGCGATTCAGAAGAATTCCATTGCAGAAAAGGCGGGTCTGAAAGTTGGAGACCTGATTCTGTCAGTCGACGACAAAGAGCCTGGCAAGAATATCGATCCGCTTGAGCTTCCTGTGTATTTCGGAAAGCAGGCCGGCAAGCCTGTGAAAGTGGTTGTGAAGCGAGCGACGTCCGAAGGTGATGATAAAGTCGAACTGGAAGTGATCCCGGGGGACTCGCCTGGCTGGCTGGATTCGCCTGACTTCAAAGCGAGTCCGCTGTCGATCAACGCGATCGGAATTGGCTACCAGGTCCAGCTGCGTATCGCTCGTGTGCTGCCTGGATCCGAAGCGGAGAAGCTTGGCGTGTTCAAGCCGGATATGAAGATTACGCGAGTCGATCTGATCGCTGCTGATCCTGAAAAGGCGGTGCCGGATGCATTCGGTGATGCGATGTCACCGCGTCAGCTTGATCTTTCGACGATGGCTCCGAAAGAACCGGGGACTCTGGAAGACGTCAACTGGGCATGGGCCTTTGCGGAAATCCAGCGAGTTCCAAATCGGCAAATTCGAATCTATTTCGAAGACGGCAAGAACACCGGCTCCGAAGTTTTGAAAACATATGAATCTGCCACGGGATGGTACCGCTGGTTTCGCGGCTTTAACGGCAGTATCTGGCAGGACGACCGCGAACTTCAGAAGGGCGATTCTTTGGGAGACGCACTGGCACTGGGGATTCGACGCACCAAGAAAACTGCAGTTTCCATTTATATGACTCTGCGGTCACTGACTCAGGGAAATGTGTCTGCAGATTCGCTCAGTGGTCCTCTTGGAATTGCCAAGATTGGCTACATGGTGGCGGAACGCGGACTGATCGACTTGCTGATGTTCCTCGGATTCCTC
>QWOO01000311.1 GCA_003669615.1 Planctomycetota bacterium | reverse complement strand
TTCCAGACCAATCTGTTGGCTCTGAACACAGCAGTAGAAGCAGCTCGGGCCGGCGAACAGGGACGCGGCTTTGCTGCCGTCGCGGCCGCAGTTCGAAACCTTGCTCAACGAAGTGCGACGGCCGCAACAGAGATTAAGACTCTGATTCAGGACTCGGTCCGCAAGGTCGAGAACGGAACGTCACTGGTCAATCAGTCGGGCAAGACGCTGGAAGAAATCGTTGGTTCAGTGAAGCGAGTGACTGACATCGTTGCCGAAATTGCAGCGGCATCGAAGCAACAGCTGACTGGTGTCGAACAGATCAAAAAAGCGGTTGCTCAGATGGATCGAGTGACTCAGAACAATGCATCGCAGACCGAAGAAATGACTGGCACTGCGGAAGCGCTGCTGACTCATTCAAAGCAACGCAGTGAAACGGTGGAACGCTTCCAGCTGGAAGGCGAAGCGAAGGCTGTCACCAAATCGACCCGTCGAACGGAGGACTACCGAGTTCAGAAGCAACGTCAGATTGAAACCAATCTGGACAAAGTCGTCAGCAAGCTGCAGCCAGCACCGTTATCCGCGAGTGCCGGGTATGTCGAATTCCAGAAAGGTTTTCCGTAGTCGGATTCGTGAGAATTCGAACGACTGATCAATCGCAGAAACGTCAAGAACTCTGTCCTGTTTCCATCACCAAACAACGGCCCATTCGGGCCACATATAATACCCTGGAGGTTCTCATGTCATCGAACAAACAAACAGCAACAGTACTTAATGGCCTTGCTGAAGGCGGCAACCAGTATCTGACCTTTCAACTGGCTGAAGAGCAGTTTGGCATCGACATCCTGCGAGTTCAGGAGATCAAAGGACTGGCTCATCTCACACAGATTCCGAACGTGCCGCCTTACATTAAGGGCGTTATGAATCTTCGCGGAACCGTAGTACCGGTTGTCGACCTGCGTCACCGCTTTAGTATGCCCGCCGCGACTTATAACCAGTTCACGGTGATCATCATTGTGACCGTCGGTGCCAAGGTGATGGGGTTGGTTGTGGATGCCGTGTCAGACGTTCTGAACGTTGGTGAATCGGAACTGGAACAGCTACCGGAACTTGGTGGCGGCATCGACACCAGCTTCATCACAGGCATGGCGAAGTCCAGCGAGAACCTGATCACGTTGCTGGACATCGATCGCCTGCTCGGAAATACGCTGGCCGCGTAATCATCATCGGATTTTTGTAGCGGAACAGCGCGAGCTGTCCGGTGAGTGTCTACAGAAACACCGTTGTCGTGTCGCAGACGCCGGAGGGCTCGCGCCCTTCCGCTTCAATGTGAGTGCCGCTGCGCGCTAGCCGACGATTAAATTTGCTGTGTTTTTGCGGCAAAACCGGGTACCAGCGTTTTGCAGCTCACTCAATACAAATCAAACCTTTGTCTCTCCCCGGAATCCCCGCTCCCCATGTCCGATAACTCTACAATCACACTCACGGAAAAAGAATTCAGTCTCTTTCGTGAGCTGATCTATAAGGAAGCCGGGATATCGCTTGGCCAAGGCAAGCAGCAGTTGATCGAATCGCGGCTGTCCAAACGCCTGCGTGCCTTCAATTTGACATCCTTCATTCAGTACTACAAGTACCTGAATGAAAACGATCGAAATGGTGAAGAGCGATTGAAGATGATCAATGCTTTGACGACCAACAAGACCGACTTCTTCCGCGAACAGCACCATTTCGATTACCTGCGTTCGAGCGTTTTTCCAATGCTGGAGAAACGAGCTAAGGAAACGGGCGAACGCAAGATTCGAATCTGGAGTGCCGCGTGCTCAACAGGAGAAGAACCGTACACGCTGGCTATGTCAGTTCTGGATCATTTCGGTCCGACATCATTCCACGGCTGGGATATTCGCATTCTGGCGTCGGACGTTGATACCGACGTTTTGGCTCACGCACAGAAAGGCGTCTATGCAGCCGATCGTGTGACTGACGTCCCGAAGGAAATTCTAAAACGCCATTTTGTAAAGACGTCAAAAGATCCAGAAGCTCCTTTTCAGGTACGTCCGGAAGTTCAGGAACTGGTCACCTTTCGTCGTATTAACTTCATTGAGCCTCAGTGGCCGATCAACACTTACTTCGACATCATCTTTTGTCGAAACGTGATGATCTATTTTGACGAAGTCACTCAGGATCGACTGCTCACCCGATTTTCCGATCAATTGGTGCCGTGCGGTCATCTGTTCATCGGCCATAGCGAATCCATTCTTCGTCTGGATCAGCTGTATACGTCTCTCGGGAGCACTATGTATCGACTGAGCGGCGGCGTGGGTGCGGCTTCCAGGAAGAAGTATGAGGACGCGACACTTCCGCCGGCTTCCGACGAGCCTGCTCAGCCCCGTTCTGGGAATTCAGAAAAGCCCGCACAGAGTTCAACACCCCGGCGAGCGACCAGCCACGTCCGAGGCACTGAAGTTGCCGCTTCCATGCAGCCGCAGATTGCCCTCGACAGTGACGTCAGGGTACCTGCGCATTCGATTATCGTGGGTGAGGTGAAGGCCAGCAGAAATCCACTTAAGGTTACGACGCTGCTGGGGTCGTGCGTTGGGGTTGGTCTGTACGATCCGAAGGTTCGAATCGGTGGAATGAATCATTTCATGCTGCCGAACAATTCTTCCGGTGACGGCACATCTGCAACGTATGGTATCCATGCCATGGAATTGCTGATCAACGAAATTATGAAGCTCGGCGGTGATCGCCGCCGACTCATCGCAAAGGTTTTTGGTGGTGGTGATGTTCTCGGCAAACGTGCCTCAGGCACACCAGGCCTGTCGATTGGTGAGCAGAACATTCAATTCGCCCTGCAATTCCTGGAAACGGACTCGATCCCGGTGGTTGCAAAAGACATCGGTGGGACCACCGGACGACAGATCCAGTTCCTGGCGCACACGGGTCAGGCATTTGTTCGGCCGGTTCCTCGAGTCGATGAAATGTGCGAAGAGGACATGCAGAAGATTCGACGCAGTGCGCGTGCGGCTGCTGCAGAGGAAACTTGTGTTGTACTGTTTTGATATTCCTAAGCGTGCTGATTCACGTATTGAGGTAATCTTGTGGCAACAATTAAAGTCCTGGTAATCGACGATTCTGCTTTGATGCGTCAGTTGCTCACAGAAATCCTCTCAAGCGATCCTGGCATTGAAGTTGTAGGCAGCGCTGCAGATCCGTATGTCGCACGCGACAAAATCATGAAGCTGAATCCGGATGTACTGACTCTTGACGTCGAAATGCCGCGAATGGACGGCCTGACGTTTCTTGAAAAACTCATGGTCAGCCGTCCGATGCCAGTCGTTATGGTGTCGTCGCTCACCGAGCGAGGCTGTGAAACGACATTTCGAGCTCTGGAACTTGGGGCTTTCGATTTCGTCACGAAGCCGAAAATCGATGTGGCTAACAGCATGCAGGATATTCACGAGGAGCTCACTCGCAAGGTGAAAGCCGCTGCTCAGGCAAAAGTGCGCCCTCGAACTCGCGTCGAATCTGTTCGTCCCGATGTTCAGAAGCCGGCTATCACTTCGGAAGCACTGATTACCAGTACACACAAAGTGATCGCGATCGGAACTTCAACGGGCGGCACAGAAGCGCTTGCAGAAGTCCTGTCACAATTCCCACCGGATGCCCCTGGCGTGATCGCCGTAATTCATATGCCACCGGGCTATACAAAATCTTATGCCGTACGCCTTGATCGCAGTTGCCAGATTCGCGTCAAGGAAGCAGAGGACGGGGATCGAATTTTACCGGGTCACGCTCTGATTGCTCAGGGCGATCGCCATCTCGAAGCGTTTCGCAGCGGAGCGACCTACTCCGTACGAGTCAGAAATGGCGAAAAAGTCTCCGGATTTCGTCCATCCGTGGATGTGCTGTTTCAATCGTGTGCAAAGTATCTTGGCACAAACGGCGTCGGCGCCATTCTCACGGGTATGGGACGCGACGGTGCCGAAGGACTATTGGCGATGCGAAACAGTGGTGCTCATACGATCGCTCAGGACGAAGCGAGCTGCGTTGTCTATGGAATGCCTCGCGAAGCTGTCGCTATGAATGCGGCTGTTTCAGTGTGGCCATTGGATCGTATTGCTTCACAACTGCTCATCGCCGGCCGCGCGAAGAATGTTCAGGGACGAACCTCGCTGGCTGCGACCACCTGACATCTATTGCCCTCTAATGTCAATTTGACAATCTCTGCACCGGGAAACCCGGTGCGCCCTCGGTACCCTCTCTCAAGAATCATCATTTATGTCTGGTCTGCGTCTGCTTACTGCAAAATGGTTAAGGCTGCTCGCTGATCGAATTTCTTCGACCTGCGATGCTGACGCCGGACCGAACCATACGGACCTCGTGGGCACTCAAACAGGCCCCGCAAGCTCGAATCATATTTCTAATGACATCGAGGCCGCCGCAGGGGCTCGCGTCCTGAAGATTCTCTCTGAGCAGTTGCTTCGCACGGCCGAAGACATGCAGCTTTCTGTGTTGAAAGTCAGCACCGGGTTTACGGGAATGGCTCAGCAGGCACGCGAAGCCGTTCAGCTGTCTCAATGCCGAATTCAAAGTCAGGAAGGATTGAACCGAGTGCTCGACAGCGCCGGTCAGACACTGAGCCAGGTGGATATCATTGCCAAGGAAGCTCGCATCGTCGGGCTGAACGGGCAAATTGAAGCGGCTCGGGCAGGTGAGCAGGGGGTGGCCTTCAGCGTCGTCGCCAATGAAACCAAATCGCTGGCTCATCATGCAGCTTCGACAAGCGGATCCCTGCGTAAAATGCTGACGGAACTGAGCGACCTGCATCAGGGACTTGTGACCGCGCTGCAGGGCTCTGAAACAGCCAGTCAGGCGTTGACCGGAGAAATCTCGAATGCTGTGGTAGGACTACAGTTTCAGGATCGTGTCCAGCAGCAGATCGAACACGTTGTTGAGACACTGAATGCACTTCATAACAGTATGTCACCTCGAACGCGGACTCTGGCGGCAACGAAGGTAGACGCACGACTGAACGAATGGCGTCAGTGGATGGATTCGCGGTCCACGATGGAATCGCAAAGATACGGTGTGGCGGCTTCGGGTGGATACGGCGACACAGGATGCTGCACGTCGGGTTCTGTCGAACTGTTCTAAAAACGGCCCTCTGTGAGGTTTTGAGATTTAAAATTTAAAATCTCAAATTTCAAATCTCCGATCTCACCGGCGAAGCATTGACTCCAGTTGTCGGGCTTCTGCCATTTCCGGCGGCTCAGCAAAAAGGCGTTGGCCGAGCGCTATGCGGACAATTGTGATTGCCGTTCGAGCGATCACGAGAAGATCGCCGGTAAACGATTGCCGCCGCAGATAGACCAGCTCCAGTGCGAGTTTCATCGGAAGCAGTTGTCTAACGTACGAACCTTCCGGATCTGCATCGCGCAGATACAAATGTCCGTGAGTGTAATTGTAGATGCTGCCGGGACTTGCCAGACCGGGGGCCACGTTGAGCGTCTCACGTGCCAGTTGGTTGTAGTGCTGCTCGACAATCTTCGGGTCTTCCGGTCGCGGGCCAACGATGGACATTGTGCCTGTCAGCACATCGTAAAGCTGCGGAAGTTCGTCAATCTTTGTCGCTCTCAGAAGGCGTCCAAATCCAAACACCCTTTTATCGGCGACTCCCGTGATCACGCTTGCTTGCTGGTTCGCGACGTGCATCGTGCGAAATTTGTGCATGACAAACACGACACCATGCTGACCCATCCTGCGCGCACGGTAGATCGCAGGCCCCGAACTGGTGGCTTTGATTCCGACGAACGCCAGCAGAAAAACGGGCGACAGCAACAGCAGCCCGATGATCGCGGCGGCCATGTCAAAGAGGCGTTTGGCCATTGCGAATCGTTCTGCGAACTGTCATAAAAATCTCGGCCGCTTCCATACAACACATGCTGCCAAATGCTGCCGCTCGATGTCGCAGGGCCTGACATGAACGCGGATGCGGGAAGTCTCGCAGCTCGGGCTCATAGCACTTCATCGCGTCGATCTTCCGATCCAGCGTGCGGCTGATATCCAGCCAGGTGTCCGGAATGAACGTGCGAGGATAAGCCCACTCGGTGCTGCTGGCGGTATCGAAGGTGTAAATCGCCTGCAGATATTCTTCCTGCGGTCTCAATGCAACCAGCGCCGCGCGAAACAGCACATTGTGGTCGTGATTGATGTCACCTCCATACTGACAGTACACAATCCCTGGTCGAACTTCGCGAACGATGGCCTCCAGCGGCGTGATGATGTCTGTCAGTCCGAAAGTGTCCATGCGTTGATCGGGAAACCCCAGAAACCGGAAGTCGGTGACTCCCAGTACACGCATTGCCGCATCCGTGTAAGTGAACTGAGCTTTTCCGCTCTGGCTGTCATTCGCCGTGCGTCCTTTTGTCGCGATGACGACCGTGACAGGATCGCCAGCGTCCCGATGCAGAGCAATTGCACCACCGCAGCCCAAAACTTCATCATCCGGATGCGCGGCGATGACGAGCACAGGTCCGTTACTCATGGCTCCACACCTTTCGAGATTCCTTCACTTCACAAGCAAATTCACTCAGGCTGAAACCTTTCAGGATCAGCCCGTCCTGCCGCTCCAGTTCCAGCAGTACAAGAGTACCTCGACCACAACTGACGACCATTCCACACGCATCGGCCACGGGACTGAAAATGGGGCCGATGATCAAACCCGGAACTGACGCTGAGTCCGCATCCGGCAGCAGTGCGCACGACTGAATCGTCCAGCAGCTTCCGTCCAGAAAACTGAACGCTCCCGGATAGGGGCGAGTCAGCGCGCGGATGAAGTCGTACACTTCGCGAGCCGATCGAGTCCAATCAATCAGTCCGTCGGACGGACGGCGACGCGCCAGCAAGCGCTCGTCAATGTGAGCTGGTTCGTAACCCGGAACTTCGCCCGATTGCAGACGCGACAAAACTTTCTGAATCATGGTCCGGTTGGTGGAGGCCACTTTTTCGTAGAGTGTTGCGCATGTGTCGTAGATCGTGATCGGGAATTCTATTTGATCAATGATCCGTCCCGCGTCCACATCTTCACTGAGCCACATCAGAGTGTTGCCAGTTGTGGTTTGTCCCTTGATTAGAGCCCAGTTGATGGGAGCGCTGCCTCGATTGGACGGCAGCAGAGATGCATGTGCGCCAATCACGCCGATCCGTGCCGTGCGGAGTGCCTCGGGGCTTAGTATCTGGCTCCATCCGATCACGAACAGGAGGTCCAGATCCAGCTGCTTCAGCAGATCGATTGTCGACGGATCATTCACATTGCTGATCTGATACAGCGGCACATCCCAGTCATGAAGCACGTCGCTGTAACGAACATTCGCACTGCGTTTCTGCAGACTGTCTTCGTTGAGAGTGATCACAGCTTCGAGGCGAATGCCCAATTCTTTCATCGCCAGTAGCGCCGGGACGCCTTCCTGATGAAATCCAACCCAGCCGATTTTCAGGTGCTGCTGAGTCATCGTGATTGGCTGTTTCTCATCCTAAAAAAATCGGCCGTGCCAAAAAACAGGCGGTCCTGGAAAAGGACCGCCTGAATAGTGCTGATGGTTACTGGTGCGCTATCAGGATTCTGCCCGAGGCAGGATCGGAATTGGTGCCTGTCAAAAGTAGGTTGGACACGAATGTCCAACCTACCTGAGATTTGACAAAACACCACGCTCGTCCGACTACTGAGCCTTCGTAAATCCGGCCTGCACTAAAGTGTCGTAGCCGGCTTTCAACGGGCGAATGTCATAACCTTTCCCCGCAAGAAGATCGGCAAACATCAGAACGCGACCACCGGATCGGCAGTGAACATAAATCGGTCGATCCTTAGGCAGCGGTGCAATGGCCGCGTCAAAGCTGGAAGATTCCTTCAGCTGGCTGAGTGGAATGAACTGGGCATCAGCCAGATGACCGGCATCCCATTCGGCCTGTTCGCGAACGTCGAGCAACACGGCCAACTTATTTTCCACGCTGGACTTAATGACTTCCAGAGGGTCAACCGTATGACCCGCATCCGTAAACATGCTTTTCTCCGTTGGTGTTGAAATTGAAGCGGTCTTTTTTGCGCCTGCGAAGACAGGTGCGTCAGGATCACCACCGGATTGCAGGTAGGCGATCAGATCGAGGATCTCATCTTTGCTGAGAGTATTGATCAGTCCGTTTGGCATCATGGATGCTTTTGATGCCAGAGTTTCTTCAATCTCCGTCCGATTCACGACGGTCAGATTTCCCGGCTCCAGCATGTTTTCAGAAACCATGATGGTGTCGTTGTTGAGATTGACGACTCGGCCAACAACCTGCTTGCCGTTGTCAAGGACGAAGATGTTAGCCTGGTACTGGTCGGAAATCACTTTGCTCGGTTCCATGATGGCTTCCAGCATGGTGCGAGCGTTGTAGCGACGAGCCACAGCGGTCAGCTCGGGTCCCACAATTCCACCATCGCCGGCAAATCGATGGCACTTGTAACAGGCTGTGACCTGAAACATCTTACGGCCGTTGTCAAAATCTCTTCCCGACAACCCGGCTTCCACGTCGGCCAGCAGATCGTCGACAACCCACTCGCGGACAACCGGTCGAGCGGCCGCTTCAACCAGCGGAATTCCTCCGGTCGGTTGTGCTTCCAGAACTTCCTTCAACGCCGTTTTCTGTTCTTCGGTAAGCCGATCAATCGCTTCCTGTCGGATGTTCTTTATGAAACCTGTGAACGAGTTTCCTCCACGGAACGTCGTCGACGAAACGAACCACTGGAAGTAGCGAGTTCGCTGCTCCATCGTCCACTGATCTTTCATGGCTCGCAGACAGTAAACGTAATGAATCTGCTCTTCCTGGCTTGGAGCCTTCTCCAAAAGATCCAGAGTCTTCTCAGCAGCCTGACTGTCATTCAGATACACCAGCATGCGGCACAGTTCACGATTCAGTCGAGGGCTCTTTGAAGGAAAGAAGCCGTTCAACACAGCCCCGATGTCCCGCGCGATTTGTTCGGAAGGTTCACCCATGCGAATAAACGACAATCCCATCACTCGCAGGGCATCCAGCATCTGGGATTCTGTCAAAGCCGCACCATTCAGCTGAGCCATGGATTGCAACAGCGGGCCCTGCATTTCTTTACCACCGCAGCGTGCCAGCGCCAGCAGTGCGGTCATCTTTGCATCCGGGCTGCTGTTTTCCTGCGCGGCTTTTTCCTGCCACGACGTCACTGGCTGATGCTCAATTGCGACTCGGGCCGCAAAGCGAATGCTGCGATCTGCATGTCCCAAATAAGGCCACGCCTTTGCGACAGCATCTTTGGCGTCCGGTGTGTGCAGAGCTTCCAGGTCATGACGAACAGTCCGAAGTTCCTTGCCCGCATCGTCCGCGACAACGGCCGGTGCTGTGGATTCAGAACCTGAGTAGGTCACTCGGTACAGTCCCGACTGTGTCTTGCGTCCGCCGATGGTCACATACATGGCCTGATCGGCCGGATTGATAACCAGGTCCGTGACAGGCAGTGGAGCCGCGGAGAGGAATCGTTCGGTTTCACCTTGATACGTCGAGCCGGACGCGGTCATGTTGACAGCATAGATTACGCCATAGCTCCAGTCGCTGATGAACAGAGACTGCTGATACTTAGCCGGGAACTTTGCACCTGTGCCGAACGTGATTCCCGTCGGAGAACCCGGTCCGATGTCGACGACAGAACCGAGGCTGTCCGGATAAAATTCCGGCCACTTGCCGGTTCCGGAACGCCATCCATACTCTGCACCGCTGGTCACGTGATTCACGCGAGTCGGGCGGTACCAGGGGGAACCAACGTCCCATTCCATGTCAGCATCGTAGGTGAACAGTTCGCCGCTGGTGTTCAGAGCAATGTCGTACTCATTTCGAAAACCGCTCGCCAGCAGCTGCCAATCCTGACCATCGGGGCTGACCTGTGCAATCCAGCCACCGGGAGCCATGACACCAACCGCGTGACCACCGGCATCCCACATGCGAGGCAACAGCTGATCTTCGTTCCAGATCTGTGGAACACGAGAAGAAGAAAAGTCTGTAGGCGGAGTATGATTTCCGCAGCAGACGTACAACGACTTCTTGTCAGGCGACAAAATAATGGCATGCGGACCGTGTTCGTTTCCGCCCTTCAGCACGCGAAGATGTTCGGCCGTGTCGTACTCGTCGTCACCGTTTGTGTCGCGGATTCGATGCAGGCCCACGCGAGGCTCGTCGCTGCTGTTGGTCATGACATACAAACTGTCGAACGCACACAGCAGGCCCTGAGCCATCCCGACGTCGACATTGATAGTCTCAATTTTGATCGTGTCTTTGGTGCCGACAGCCGGCGGGGTCACTCGATACAGCTTCCCGTACTGGTCTGACACAATCAGGCGACCTTTCGGATCCGGAGTCATGCAGACCCACGAGCCCATGGTGTCGCCAGGCACTGAATACAGCAGCTCGACGGCAAATCCTTCGGCAACCTTCATGTCCGACACTGGCGTCGCAGAAGGAACCGGGGTAGCATCGTCGCTCAGGATGATTGATTCAATCAGCATCTCACCTTCGCCGCTGAGCGGGTCAATGCGGAGCGACGTTACAGGTGACGTTGTTGAAAAGTAAAGTTTCGCAGCGCGAAAGTCTTTCTCATTTCCACGCAGCTGTGTTTTGACGGACTTGGCTTCTGACAAACCCTGATCTTCCGCAGTCGTCCAGAAAACCTGAATATCGGCGTTGCCCTGAAACTTAGCAGTAATCTGCAGACGATGCTCGCCCGCCTTTCCGTCGACATTCGTCGAAAGAGACGGATCACTGCCGGTCGACTTGAGGTGCAGGGCTCCGTCTTTCAGCGACAACGCGGCCTGTGCGTTCGGCTCCCAGCCAATGGGCTCCTTCGCAAAGCTCCAGCTCGCAATTTCTCCAGAGAACGCGGAGGCCGGGCTGAGCAGCAACGCAGCCACCAGACACCATCGAGAAAGATTGAAACGGTACAGCATATTTCAATACCTGATAACAAAAAGAGACAAAACGTCTGCCAAAGAGGCTGGTCAATCAAGAGTCCGAATTCACACTGACTACCTTTAACGAAACTCACTGAGGTAGCCGGATTCGCGAGAATTCGTCAGTGTTTCTGTGAATTTATGAGAGTCGTCTTTCGCTCCGCAAAAGTTGCGAACGTAAACGCTTCTATCGTAGAGCAAAAGGCGACTATGGAAAGCCGCACAACGCTTACCGAGATAGTTTGACGCCAGTCGAGTGCCAATTCAAGGCACTGCAAGCCACGCGCAGTTGTGGGGAATGGTGGACGATTTTGGGTACAACGATCCGTCTTTTGATCACGACGCGGGTTCTCTATGTTTTTCGGATCAACCAGTCGTCTTGAGAATCAATTCCGCTATCATTCTCCACTCAAGTTTGCAGCCCTTTCGTTTCTGGTGCAGATCGTGCCGCGGTTATAGCCAAAGTGGACAGTCCCATGTCGAAGTCAGAAGTACGCGTCGGTTTGGTGCAGATGATTTGTAGTGATTCTCCATCGGACAATCTCAGTCGCTCGATCGTGAAGATTCGCGAAGCCGCCGCTGAGGGAGCTCAGGTCATCTGTCTGCAGGAAGTCTTCAACACGCAGTACCCATGCCAGACCGAAGATCACTCGCGGTTTGAGCTGGCTGAGCCGATCCCCGGGCCAACAACCACGGCGTTGCAGAAGATTGCAAAGGAGTTGCATGTTGTGATCGTGGTGCCGCTGTTTGAAAAGCGTGCACACGGTCTGTATCACAATTCCGCAGTTGTGCTGGATGCCGACGGTTCTATCGCCGGTATGTACCGCAAGATGCACATCCCGGATGATCCGTTGTACTACGAAAAATTCTACTTCACCCCAGGCGATCTGGGGTTCCTCGCATTCCAGACGAAGTACGCCAAAGTCGGTGTATGCATTTGCTGGGATCAGTGGTATCCCGAAGCCGCTCGTTTGACCGCGATGCAGGGGGCCGAGCTGCTGTTCTATCCGACTGCGATTGGCTGGATTCCCGGCGAACGCGAGGTCTACGGTGCCAGCCAGTATTCCGCATGGCAAACGATGATGCGCAGTCATGCGATCGCCAACGGACTGTTTGTGGGAGCTCCGAATCGCGTGGGCGTCGAGGGCGAAATTCAGTTTTGGGGCGGAAGCTTCCTCGCGGATCCCTATGGAAACGTGCTGACCCAGGCCACGCACGATGGGGAAGCGAATACCATCGTCAACTGTGATCTGTCGCTTATCAATACAGCGCGAACGCACTGGCCGTTCTTCCGCGATCGTCGGATTGATGCCTTCGGTGATCTTCAGAAACGCTGGTGCGACCAGACACCCGATCACAAGCAGTTCCGATCGCAATAATCGGCGTGCTGTCGTCATGGCAAATTGTCGGCGAGACTAACCTGCGCTGCAAAAAGTTGCGTCTGTCGTCCTGGGCGTGGCGGACGTCGATTGGTTCGCTCGCGTGGCTCCGTTTTTCTCGAATAATCCGCTTGAAGTTTTGATGGAGCAGGAGTTGCTCGAGTAGTGCTCGTGGGCGCTTATACACATCGCCGTTAACGCTAAATTGAAGTGGCCCATGCTGCCTGTGTGGGACAACCCTTGTCGCGGCAAATTTGCCAGCGTCTGACCGTTGTGAACGGAATCACAGGCCGTCATCATCGACGCTTGCGAATCTCAGGACGTTCGTGCGACGACGGCCTGGGGTTTGGCAGCTTAACGAACTGCGGAGACGCCGATGGCCGAGAAAGCCTCGCTGGTTGGAACCGGCAATCCGGGACTGGATGACATATTCATTATCGCGCTTCGATCTTCTATAGACATCGCAGGTCGCAGAGCACCGTGGCTTCAGCCCTCTACGGAATGCACTCGCCCGTCTTCCATGTTCACAATACGATCGGCGACGTCCAGAATTCGTGGATCGTGAGTCACCATAAGAATGGGGCACTTTTGATTGCGTGCCAGTTCCTGAAGCAGATTGACGACGTCACGGCCCGATTGGCTGTCTAATGCGGCGGTCGGTTCGTCGGCGAGGATCAACCTCGGACTGGCCGCCAGCGCTCTCGCAATAGCGACTCGCTGCTTCTGACCGCCGGAAAGCCGGGCCGGATAATAGTCCAGTCGCTCACCCAGTCCGACGCTTGTCAGCAGGTCCACGGTACGCTTCGCTGCCTCGTGAGTCGACACTTCCGGATGAAGATGAAACATCAGCTGCACATTCTGGCGAGCGGTCATGAACGGCAGCAAATTGTGCTGCTGAAAGATGAATCCAATTTCCCGCCGAACATTCACCAGATCCTCCAGAGTGGCGTGATGCAATGGGCGTGAGAGCACATCCAGTTCTCCGTCTCGAACTTTTCGCAGCGCACCGATGAGCGTCAGCAGAGTCGTCTTGCCGCTGCCACTGGGACCGGTCAGCAGCACGATCTCGCCCGAGCCCACTTCCAGATTCACGTCGAACAGAATCTGCTTCTGAAGATCACCCTCGCCAAATGCAAAGTTAACGTGACGCGCGGATATCACCGGCCGTTCCGCAAGCAACGAAGGCACAAAATCAGTGGCGAGATTTGTCTGCGTAGTAATGTGTGGAATACTCATCAGAACACGTCCGCCGGATCAGCCGTTCGAACTTTGCGAATGGCGATCATGGCGGAAAATCCACACATGATCACGGTCAGTAGAAACACAAACACGGCTCTTTCAACCGTCATGGAAAATTGCATTTGAATGGCCTTCGTGGCAATCCGATAAAGCCCCAAAGCCAGCACAAAGCCGGGAAAGTAGCCCAGCATCGCCAGAATGATCGATTGGTTCAGAACAACAAACAGCAAATACCGATCACTAAATCCCATCGCCTTCAGCGTGGCGTATTGAGGCAGATGATTGGTCACCTCCGTATAAAGAATCTGGTACACGACCACGAAGCCAATGAAGAATCCGATTGCCGCTCCCATGCCAAAGATAAAGTCAATTGGCGCGTTTTCGCGGATGAAGACGGTCTCCGCATCAATCAGTTCCTGACGAGTGATCACTTTAGCTTCTTTGCCAAGATACGGCTGCAACACTTTTTTCACGGCCACCAAATCGGCATCCGGTTTCAGTCGAATCAGCCCCAGATCAACGGCTCCGGGATTGCGATCGGGAAACAGTCTCAGAAAATTGGCGCTCGATGTGAACAGGTTGCCGTCTGTATTAATGGAGATTCCGACTTCAATGGAATCCACGATTCGAACTTTTCGAAAATTGACTTCGACATCGAGTGTTTCATGAGTCTCCAGATACTGGCGAATCGGTCCGTAGTTCTTTCGGCTCAGCCCATCGTATAGAACTCGATCGATGTCGTTCAACTGGGATTCGTATTTCTCAATCCCCGGGAGATTCATCATGGCGGACCCCGGATCAAGCCCATACAGGCTGACGGGAAACTCCAGCTTGTTCCAGGGATTTCTTAGCCGGCCCTGACCCATGTACATTTCTGAAATCACCGTAACATCAGGGTGCGAGCCCAGACGGTACAGCAGACGTCGAGGAAATTGAGCGGAAGCAAAGATCGTCTTCGTGCGAGGACTTACAACCACAAGATCCGCGGTGACTCGACGCGCCACCGCCACACTGTTGTCCATCGCGCCCTGGCGAATTCCCAGTTGCACCAGCATCAACATCACAGCAACAACGACGCCGGCTGCAGCGACTGTCAATTTAACGCGGCTATGACTCAGCTGGCACCATGCGACAAAGAAACTGGAAGGCATAAAGGAGTTCACGAAGAGTCAAAAATTAAAGGCCCGGAAAAGTTCTCTCGTCAGTCATCAACAAAACTTCCCCACTGAAGTCTCGTGCCACCAATCGAGCAGGAAATAATAGTCGCCTTGCGCTCTGCGAAAGTTGCGAACCGCTTCTTTCGCAGAGCGAAAGGCAACTATGAGAACCGCACGATGTTAAGTATCAGTATGTGCAGCGTTCGATTCAGATCGCATAACTGACTGCAAAACTAGAGTCCTCCCGTGAGAGAAGCGTCTGTTGATCGCACGTCGGTCCGATCCAGATGGATCGTGATTTCGATGCGGGCGTTCGCCAGTCGAGTCACTTCGGAGATGAGGTCTGGATCCAGATCGATTCGCACTTCGATAACGCGCGCATCGGTATCACTGACCGGATCGTTCGTCAGCACGATCTTGCGAGAAACCAGGTTTCCAACTTCGACGATGTGTCCAGAGATAACTGCGTCGGAAGATTCCAGGCGGATGTCGGCCTTCATTCCGATGGCCAGCATCGCAACATCGGCTTCGAAGACTTCCGCCACCGCCTGCATACGGACGACATCGCCCATTTCCAGCACACCTCGTTCGTGAATCTTCTCACCCGAGTGCGTGTGGATCTGCAAAATGCGGCCTGCGAAAGGGGCTTGCAACGTCGACGCATCCACATCGGCCTGTGCCCTTGCGACACTGGCCTGCGCCGCCTCGATATCTTTCTCGGCGACGACCACATCAACATCACGAACTTCCCGCAGACTGTCCAGAAGTCCGCGAACGCGTCGCTGTTCAATCTTCAGACGATCGAACTCCCATTGCTTCTGATCGAGCAATTCTTCCGTAATGGCTTTCTTTTGCTGCAGTTCGTGCGCCCGCTGAAGTTCACGCGAGGCCACACCGGATTGAGTCTCCGTGAGCATCAGCGAGGCCAGTTGGGCTTCGATGTCTCCCGCTTTCGCACCGGCCTTCACCTGTTGCAGGCGAGCTTCCGCGGAGGCCAGTTTGGCCTGTGCCTCACGCAAGGCGGCCGTGCGTCGAGTCTGGTTGTCGAG